>DATEYJ010000082.1:0-4792 GCA_035256265.1 archaeon | reverse complement strand
GGCGGGAGATTCAGAGACCGACGGCCTTAACCAACCTATGCAAGCCGTCAAGCCATTTTGAACCCGCGTCACAGGCTCGAGAAGCCCGTATGCTTGACCGGGCTACACCACGGGGGCGATTCTGGAAAGAAGTTGCCTCTTGGCAACTTCAATCTAACGTTCGTTTCTGACATTTATGTTATTCTATTTAAATATTGTTTAACTGATAAACGTATACGTTGGACCGAAGGCGACTCTTGTCGCCTTCCAGCAGATAGTTGGTTAATCCGGGCCCGTGGCTCAGTGGTTAGAGCACTCGACTGATACGCTGGACCGAAGGCGTCTCTTGACACCTTCCAGCTTTGACATCGAGGGGTCGTGAGTTCGATAGCGCAAAAGGGCGAGATAGGCTTCCGCTTATGTGCCCCTTTACCGCACTATTTCCCAGGAAACGTGCGGAACGCGACGGGAATCTCACCGGGCCCACTTTCTCAATTCTTTTCTCAGATTCCTCACTATCAATTCCAGCCTTCCGCTGTTTCTGGTTTTCCAAGCATTGTTCGCCCCGCTCGGATGCGGAAGTGGGAAAAAATTCATACCTTTCCATTCCAGCGGCTTTCCCGCCAGGGATTTGTCATAATCCCGCTCGGGGAAGAACCACGAAAAGGACCTTTTGCCAACGGTCACTACAAGCTTCGGCTTCAAGGTTTCTATCTCCTTGGCCAGCCATTTTTGAGCGCAAATAGGATTAGGAAGCTTGTCGCCGCCCTTCCCCTTGCCGGGATAGCATTTTCCGAGCGCAGTCAGGTAAATCAGGTTCTCGTTGTAGAAGACCTCGTCCGCCAGGCCGAACCAGCTGCGGAGAGTCTTCCCGGAAAGATTATCCTTCCATTTCTGACCGATTTGCGTGGCCTTCAGGGAAGGCGCCTGGCTTATGACCATAATCTTCGCGTTATGGTTCCCTTGGAAAAGCGGATAGGATTCCTTTGGAAGCCTGCAGATTTTGCATCTTCTTATCTGCTTCTGCAGCTCTTCAAGCTTCATATGGACTGACCGGGACTCGAACCCGGAGCCTCTCGCATTCTCGACAGCGAAAGAGGTTTTGATATGCGAGGCGAGCGATCTACCTTGGAAGGACAGCCTTCGACTGTCGATCTACCAATTGATCTATCAGCCCGTGTTATGGCTAGAAGGCGACTGTAGTCGCCTTCAAACAACCGTCTTATTAATTTCACGGCGCTATATATTAATATGGTTTTCGACATCTACACGCTCGTGGAAGCTATATGGCTTATTCTTCCTGCTTATGCCGCAAATGGCCTCACACCAATCATAGGCCTCAGGAAGGGTCTCCACCCCATAGATGGGGGGAGGAGATTGAAGGGAGAGCCGCTTTTCGGCCCGGGCAAGACCTGGGAGGGGCTTGTTTTCGGGACTCTCGTGGGAGGGCTTATAGGCCTTATAGAGATGCTGGTCTATCCTTATCTGCCTTTTTCAGTTTCTCCTGTTCCCCTGGACATAATCCCAATGTCCATCCTTCTCGGCCTGTTGCTGGGCTTCGGAGCCATGTTCGGGGACTTGGGAGGCAGCTTCATAAAGAGGAGGCTGAAAATCCAGAGAGGTAAGCCTGCGCCAATCCTTGACCAGGAGGATTTCCTGGTGGGAGCGCTTTTATTCTCCCTGCTATTGGTAAGCCTTAAGTGGGACTGGGTGATACTGCTCGCTGTGATAACTCCGGTAATACACATTGTCGCGAATGGCATAGGATACCTTATTAAGGTCAAGAAACAACCGTGGTGAGTGAAAAAATGACAAAAGCCGTGATATTCGACCTCTGGAACACGCTCGCGTATAACAACACCCCGCAGAACCCCATGCTCCTGCTGGAGAGGAGGCTGGGGCTGAAGGCGGAGCAGTACAAGAAGATAGAGAGGGCCTTCATGCTACAGAAGTTCCCGAGCGTGCTGGAGGCCGCGAAGCATATATGCGAGTGCATGGGCAAGGAGCCGGACCCATCCCTCTTGACAGACCTGCTGGACATATGGGACAAGTCCAGGATGCATTTCGCGTTCTTCCCGGATGTCATACCGGAACTGGAAAAGCTCAGGGAGAAAGGATACAAGACCGCCCTGGTATCCAACACAGACTGCTTCACCATGAAGCCCTTCTTCGAGGCAGGCCACAAGAAGTATTTTGACTGCGTCGCCTTCTCCTATGAGACAGGCCTGCTCAAGCCGGATTCAGACCTCTTCAGGCTGGTGATGGAAAGGATGGAAGTGAAGCCGGAAGAGGCAGTCATGGTGGGAGACAACCTGCACGATGACGTGCAGGCCGCTCTCGCGGTCGGGATGCACGCCGTCCTGATAAAGAGAGACCCTGGGGAATTCCATTTCGTCCCGAGCTGGGTGGAGAAAGGCGAATATCCGAAAACCATAGGCAGCCTGAAGGAGCTGGGGAAGTTCTTATAATTGTGAGGCAGATTTGAATGAAACGTGTTCCGCTTGCTGTTATAGCATTCGGCATTGTTGCAGTGATATTTGGAATTTTGTCACTTTTAGCACAGGCGGATTCAACCTTATGCATGTAACTTATGCAGGCCTGGGTATGATATTAATTGGTATAGTCATCGAATTATTCAATCGCTTCAAGAAGCAGAAGCCGAAAGAAATCTAAACCCCCAGACGCAATTCGCTCATCTGGCTTTCTTCAACTCCTTCGTTATTATCGGGACCATCACCTCCGGAGGACCTATCACGTCCACGTTCCTCAGGAGCTTCTTCTTGGAATAATATTCTATGAGAGGCTGGGTCTGCTTCCGGTAAACATCCAGCCTGTCCTTTATTATCTGCTCCGTCTCGTCAGACCTGCTCACGAGCCTGCCTCTACACTTGTCACATATGCCCTCTTTCTTCGGGGCCACCGGGGGCATGTTTATTTTCCCTATCTTTATGTGCGCTATGTTGTAAATCTCCCCGCACTTCTCGCATGTCCTCCTGGCGAGGATCTTCTGTATTATTATCTCGTCCGGAAGCCGGAGGTTTATCACAGTATCCACCTTTGTCATTGCGCCAAGAGAATTGGCCTGCTCTATCGTCCTGGGGAACCCGTCAAAAATAAAACCAGCCTTTGCATCCTTTTGAGAAAGTCTCTCCTTAATTATCTGCATTATTATATCATCAGGCACGAGCAGACCCTTCTTCATGTAGCCCTCTGCCTTCTTCCCCACGGGAGTCTTTTTCGCCACCGCGTCCCTGAGCAGGTCGCCTGTGGATATGTGGGGAATCCCCAGCCGGGGAGCTATCCTCGAAGCGTAGGTCCCCTTGCCCGATCCGGGCGGTCCCAGAAAAACTATGTTCATATTCAATACCTCCGGTTGCTTGAATGAAGGTGATTAATCCTTTGATGCGAATCATCGCCTTCCTGCCGTTCGTCCAAATCTGGTAAATTATACGCGGAGCAAGCTTATAAAAAACCGAGCCAAGTAAAAATCATGGACAGGAAGCCTGTGGTCAGAATAGGGAAGGAGTTCAGGGCAGACCCGGCTTACAGGACGCTTTTCTATATCACTGCTTTTGTGATATTGGTTCTGGCCTTCCTGTGGTGGTATCTGCTTCTGCTGGTCTTTGTTCCGATACCGCTCTGGATTATGGGGTTAATAGCACTGCCTTTTGCCACGCTATTCATTTTTGGGCTTTACTGGATCCCCAAGTATTACAACCGCCTTCTCTACAAGCTCACCCAGAACGAGATGGTGTGGCGCCGCGGGGTGTGGTTCAGGAAGACCGGAATCGTGCCTTACAACAGGATAACCAACGTAGACATAGAGCAAGGCCCTGTATCAAGGAAGCTGGGGATAGGCTCCCTGAAGATACAGACAGCAGGGTATTCAGGCACAGGAGGCGGGACAGGCCACCCAGCCGAAATCCGGATAGAGGGCGTCGTGCACTTCGAGGAGCTGCGCGAGGCCATAATGGGTTTCGTGCGCGGGAAAGCTCCCATGGGCCCTGCCACAGGAGTTTACGGGCAGCCTGAAGACAAGGTGTTTGAGGAGCTCGTGAAAATCAGAAAACTCTTAGAAAAGAAAAAGTAACTACTTCTTCCCAGCCCGGATAAAGTTGGCAAGCAGCGCCTCGAGCTGTATGTCCTCGGAGCCGCCCTGGTTGAGCCTGAACTCGAACTCCCCTATTTTTTCTATAAGCTCCAGCTTTGCGGGCTCGGGAATCCCAAGCTCGAAGATGGACTTGTGCATCTCCCTTATTATGTCCTCGCCTGAGAGGCCCTGCTCTATGAGGAGGTCATACAGTTTCTTCCTCGCGTCAGGGAATTTCCCCGCTACCGCCAGGTCTATCATATGCCTCACATCCTGGGGGCGGGCCTGGCCGGCCACCTCGTACACGCTTTCCCTTGTGATTTTCCCTCCCGCAGCAGCTGCCTGGAGGAGGTTCGCGGCCTTCCTGAGGTCGCCTTCAGAGACCTCGAATATAGCGGTTATAGCATCTTCCGTCACAGTCAGGCGCTCGCCCTTCGCTATCCTGTGGACGAATTCCGAGACGCCTTTCTCCGTGAGGCGCTTGAACCTGAAGACCGCGCACCTGGACTGGATGGGGTCTATTATCCTGGAAGAATAATTGCATGAGAGGATGAAGCGGCAAACGCCAGAGAACTTCTCCATGGTTCTCCTGAGGGCCTGCTGAGCCTCGGGAGTGAGGGCATCGCTCTCGTCTAGGAAGATTATCTTGAATTCCGAGGAGATTGCCTTGACCCTTGCGAAATCCTTTATCCTTCCCCGGACCACATTAATGCCGCGGTCGTC
>DATEYJ010000081.1:0-4764 GCA_035256265.1 archaeon | reverse complement strand
GGCGCTTTGACCGCCAGGTCCTTGTGCCATCTCCGGACGAGAAGTCGAGGCTGGAGATACTGAGAATCCACACCAAGAAGATGCCGCTCAAGGGAGTGGAACTGAAGGCAATAGCGAAGGAGACGGAATGGTATTCTGGAGCTGACCTGGAGGCGCTTGTGAGGGAGGCAGGGCTGAACGCCCTCAGGAAGGACTTCAAGGCCAAGAGCGTCACGAGGAAGGACTTCGAGGATGCCCTGAAGAGGGTCAGGCCCTCAGTCACGCCCGAGCTCATAAAGTTCTACAGCAAGATAGCCGAGAGGATAAAGGCCCCTCCGGTGGAGAAGGCCACAAGGGAGAAGATGGATTACGTGGGGTGAATCCCATGCAGCCAAGCTTTAAATTTTCTCCTTACAAAATGTTTGCAGGATTGGGATAATGGCGGAAGATATAAAACAGTATAGAGAGCTTGATGCTCGTGAGCTTAAGCAAGTGGTACACTCAACCTATAATAATGAGTGGTGGGTGTGTCACAAGGAGGAAATACCTTTGGAATATCTTCCTAAACAGTCCAGAAAGGTAAAAAAGTCTTTTTTTGAGTCTGAAGAAAAAGCCAAAAAAATTGGAATCGAGTACAGCAAGAAGCAGTGGGAGAGTGCCTCAAAGATTTTCCCTGAAGGGCAGAACGTTTTCTTGGTGAAGGATGAAGGAAAATGGAAAGTTGCATACCATATAAGGTCCAATAAAATCTATGTTGAAGGTCTTCCGATCCTAAAAGAGTGGGAACTGGATGGAAGCTTGGATTATCCGGAGGATGTATGGCTGAATGAGATTAAGTACCCTGATACATGGTACCTTACAAGCGATAACGGCCTATTAAAGGAATCCTATAACCCGGAGGGTAATGTGCTGGTAAACTTTGCTGTAACATATAACAATGAAGTTAAGGCAAGGGGAGGACTTGAAAAGACAGTAGGCCATCAGCTGGAAATTGCCAAGGAAAGTGGGTTGCACTGCCACACTTTCACCCCTCTGAATGGATATAACCATTCTTCCCTTGCAGGGCTAAAAGAAGATGAGATTGAGGAATACCTATTCCTTTGCTTTTCTAACAAGATAACATCTCCCGTAGGCATCCATACCCACTTTATGACAAAGAAAAAGCACGGAGAAAAATTCCCTATAAATGACCCTAATATTTTGAGATTCAGAAGAAGCAGGATACCCTATATTTTTACAAATGCAAGGCTAAAAGATGATGCAGGATATATGTGCGCAGTAATGGCATACAACGGCCCAGGAATAGAAATAGATTCAGGATGGCATTTGAGGTACAAGAAATAATCAGACTTTTGCAAGGCCATTCTTTCTGGTTTCTTTGAAATGGGAGCCTGACATATATTCCGAGAGGGCAGACGTTATTGTCAGGCCATCAAGATTCATGAAAGCGCAGGAATCTCCCGCGTATGAGCCGTTCTCATTCCCGCAGATTGTACTGTAAGGAATTTCTGATTTCACATACTCCTTCAGTAGGATGCATTCCTCCTTTACCCTGAATGTGCATGACATAATTCCGCCAATTCCAAATAATTGGGAGCAACCTTTTTATCCTTTGCCGTATGCCTCAAGGCCCGGATTTTACTTTTTTCCTTTCCTGTAGAAGTTATCAGAAGCTTGATTATAGCAGCTTTCACCGATGCAGTTGATTATGTAGCAGCCTTCCTTGCAGCTTTCAAAACTTTCTCCGCAGTCAGCCACCACGATGGTCAAACCTTCATATTTGCTGTCAAAGTGCTGGAGGCATGTGCATTCCGCGGCCTTTTCGGGATTCTTCAAGTTGCTCCTTAAGGATTCTCTCAGCTGCGTTCTCTTGAAATCGCATCCCATAATCCGCCTCCATGACGAAATCTTGCCCGAAAGACTTTTAAGCGCATTCGGGGCTTAAATACGCATGGACGTAAGGAATCCCGTTGTTTCAGGCATGTTCTACCCATCTGATAAGCAGAAACTTTCCGGCCAGCTTTCCAGCCTTTTCTCCCAGGCGGGCGCCCAAGAGAAATACCGCATAGTGGTCTCCCCGCATGCGGGCTATGTTTACTCAGGCCTGGGCGCTGCTCATGCCATAGGCTCACTCATGCCCGCAAAAACCTTCATTGTTATTGGACCCAACCACACGGGAATGGGCGCAAGGTTCTCCGTAATGTCCGAGGGAGCATGGAAGACACCTCTCGGGGACATGAGCATAGACCCGAAGGTTGCGGGACAGTTTGTAAAAGCGGGCCTGGCGGAGCAGGACGGGTGGGCGCACGCCTCCGAGCACTCCATAGAGGTCCAGCTGCCCTTCCTCCAGCAGAGGTTCGGAAGCCCGGGCTTCGTCCCCATATGCATAATGAGCGAGGACCACTCGGAAGGCTTCCTGAAGAGATGCGAGTCCCTTGGGGAGTACATAGGATTCCTTCTACAAAAGAGCACGGATATAGGCCTTGTGGCCAGCTCGGATTTCTCCCACTACATCCCCGCGAAATCCGCGAAGAGGTTCGACACGGAAGCTATAGAGAAGATAAACTCACTGGACACGAAAGGCTTCTTCCGGACCCTGCAGAAGAACCGCGCAACCGTGTGCGGCTACGGCCCCATAGCTGTGGCCATGTCCGCGGCAAAGGCTGCGGGCATGAAGAAGGGCGAGCTGATAAGCTACATGAGCTCCGGGGACGTCACGAAGGACTATTCCTCTGTCGTGGCTTACGCCGCGATAGGGTTCCTGTAGAAGCAATCAGAGTTTATCCAACAACACATTGAACTGCGCATATGTTCGGCCATCTGAATCAACTTCTATCTTTCCATGGTGCATCTTGACTATATTTTCCACGTTCCCGAGACCCAAGCCAAGCCCTTCGCTGCTTTCATCCTTTACATAATCCCCGAAGATGGCATCCCTATTATCTTCTGGTATTCCGCTCCCGGAATTCCTTACAGAGATTCTATACTTTTTGCCCCTATCTTCTACGGATATTTTGATCTCTTTCCTGTCACCATGTTTGATTGCATTGTCTATGAGATTCGCAAAGACAGATCTTAATTGCATTTCGTTGCCGAACGTCAATGCTTCTTTAACGGCAGATTTTTTGACAGTTATTCCGTAGTGCTCTATATCAGAACCATAGAACTTAAGCACTTTTTCCAACATCTCACAGAGATTTACAGAATCCTTTGTCATGAATTCGTTTTCGACTTGGGAAAGGGTATAAGCTTCAAAAGTAAGGAAATCTCCAAGTTCCTCGCCCTTTTGTATACCAGATTCAAAGATTTTTCTTATATCTGTCATCTCTTTTGGGACTCTATTGAGCGCACGTTTTAGATAAGCAATCATGCTAACTGTCATATTTCTTCCATCGTGTGATATCCTTTCTTGAGCATCTAATACTAGTTTGTTCATCCTTTTTTGGTTTCTGAGCATATGGCCCTGATGGAGCCGGTATCCTGCTCTGCCTGCAATTCTTTCAAAATAAAAAAGGCCTTTATCCAGACCTTCCTCTGGCAAATTAACGTTTAAAGAACCTATGACGCACGCATCGTTTTTCGGATACCTAATCTGTCCTCTTATTTCAGGCTTTCCTTTGAGCGGAATGAATACATCGACTCTGTTTTCCGGGATTTTCTGGTCGTATACGTTGCCGGCCTTTATAGTCTCTACTATTCTTTCGTCATAAACATTTTCGAGTTCCTGGAAACTTATTAACATGTCTTCATTTAAGCCCAGGTAATGCAAATCAGTGAACTCGTCAGGAGAAGATACACTTAGAGTGCCACATATGCTGAGCCCCGCCTGCTTAAGGCTCACTGCTTCGCCTATGAGGTCGTGCAGAATTCCCAACGTATGTAGTTCTTTCTGGGAAAACATTTCACCGTATCTGTCAAAATCTTTGTATTTCTCCTCAGCTCTTCCTTTCCAATAGCCAACCGTGTTTTCCATAGGGAAGCAATATAACCGGTAATCTTATAAAAACAACTTTTGTGCGCCTAGCAATAGCAGTACCTGTTTTCTGGAACCAAAAATAAAAATAAAGGGAAAAGGGGGGCAATCTTACGCCTTCCCCAATATCCTGTAAGCCTCAATTCCTGAAGGAGCCTTTGCGACAGCGAATTTCCTGCCCTTCTTCGTGACTACCTTCCATTGCTTGGCCTTGAACTTCTTCTTGCCCTTGACGTCATAAAAACCAAGCTCCTCACCGATTTTTGGCATTACCATGTGATTTACCTCCTATTTTTTTGAAATGAAGGCGTCCGCATCATCAGGTGATTGCGCAGTTATGATATGAACCCTTCCGGCTAACATGAAGCAGGTTTCACCCACTTCAGATTGATATTATATGGCGTTGCGGGAATAAAAGCATAAAAACAGGGTGGGCGGCCGGATGGCCGCCATCCTGGACGAAAAAAGTGGTTAAAACCGCAACCTTAAGCCCCTATCCTGAAGACCTTTGTCGAGCAGTTCGGGCAGAGTCCCTTGGTAGCGGGCCTCCCGTTCTTGAGCTTGACCTTCTGGGGATTCTTTATCTCGACCTTTTTCTTGCACCTCACGCAGTATGCCTGTGGCATTTCCAAAACCTCCTATTCTGGACAGAAGGTGTATAATGGCTGGAAGGCGTCATTTAGACGGAAGGTGTCCGATGACACCTTCAATCGCTGTGACGCCTTCGGTCCAGATTTCACCTTCCATCTAACAAGTTAATAGGCTGCCTTTCTCCCGAAAAGCAATCAGTCCATCGGACTCCTTGATATTTG
>DATEYJ010000080.1:0-11980 GCA_035256265.1 archaeon | reverse complement strand
GAACGCCCCCAGGAAAAGGGCGAAGTCTATGGCGCAACAGGCGTCCGAGGCGCGGGCCTTCCACGGTCCGTGCGGGTCCGGGGAACCCACGATTATTTTCGCATTCAATTTTCCCTGGGAAACGAAAGGCTCCATAATCTTGCCGTGCTTGGGTGACGATATCTTCATCTCCTGGCCTTCTGGCGTCTTGGCCAGCTTGAACCCGAACGCGTAATCCTTAACCTGGTAGAATACCGCGACCGTGCCGTGCCTCCTCTCCCTCTTCACCTCGCGGATAAGCTTTGCGGCCTTGAACTTGTTTATGTAGTAGTAGACCTTCTGCTCGTGAACACCAATCTTCTTCGCTATGTCCATAGGGCAGCCCGGCTCGGCCAGCTCTTGCAGGATCCTCCACCCCAGGCCACTCGTGAGGTTCTTGAGGGCCTCAGGGCTCTCGATAAGGGATATCGGCACGGCCGTCTGCTTCTTCCCCGAGCTCAGCAGGAAATGCTTGCGTTCAGGCATATTATCACAAATACCATAATATTATAGTTTTTTTCATAATATCCTTTATAAAGCTTTCCCTCCGGCGCGAGACCGGTTAAAGCCGGATTCTCAATAAAGCGTTTATAAGGGCCTCGCCCATTCTTTATCACCCAACCCTAAGAAGGCGGCGGCTTGCAGCTTGCAAATTGAAGGTGTCCAAAAGCGAGGAGGCGACAAGAGTCGCCTTCAGACCGCAAGTCACCTTCCAAGCACAGTTCCCTCCCTCCGAGCAATCCGCTGCCTTTCATTTTTCGGAGTGATTCTGTAATGTGCGGAATAATAGGATATGTAGGCAACAAAGAAGCAGCGCCGACATTGATGGACTCTCTCAAGAAGCTGGAGTACAGGGGATACGACTCCTTCGGCCTGGCAACCCTCAGCGACCACACCCTCCATATCGAGAAAACCACAGGAAAGATAAGCGAGAACGGGGTTCTGGGAAGTCTTCCCGGGAAAATCGGCGTGGGGCACACCCGCTGGGCCACCCATGGAGGAGTCACGAAGGAGAATTCCCACCCACATATGGATTGCAAGGGCGAGATAGTGGTGGTCCACAACGGGATTGTGGAGAACTATCAGGAACTCAAGAAGGAGCTGCTCTCCCGTGGGCACACCTTCCGCTCGCAGACAGATACGGAGATAATAGCGCATCTGATTGAGGAGAATATGGAACAGGGTTTTGAGAGCGCTGTGAAGAGAGCCATAGAAAGGATAGAAGGAAGGTATGCGCTTGTTGTGATGGAGAAAGGCTCGGAGGAGCTGATTGCTGTGAGAAGGGGCTCGCCCCTGATAATAGGCGCGGGGAAGGGGGAGAACTTCGTGGCCTCGGACATACCCGCCTTCCTTGACCACACGAGGAATGTGATGTATCTTGATGACCACCAGATGGCTGTGATTCGGAAAGACAGGATAAAGTTCTACAGCCTCCAGAGCGGGAAGGAGCTCCAGAAGAGGATAGTCACGATAGAGTGGGATGCCGAGCAGGCCAGGAAAGGAGACTACCCACACTTTATGATAAAGGAGATAATGGAGCAGAAGGAGACCATAATGAGGGCTATAAATCAGGATGAGAAAGACATACAGAAGATAGCGGGAGAGATAAACAAGGCCTTCGGGACCTTCTTCATAGGATGCGGGACTGCGGGAAAGGTCTGCCTCACAGGAGAGTACATATTCTCAAAGGTCGCGAAGAAGCATGTGAACTTCTGCTTTGGTTCCGAGTTCCCGAACTACCACCACTTCCTCAAGCCGAGCACGCTCATGATAACCATCTCCCAGAGCGGGGAGACCGCGGACGTGCTTGAGGCTGTGGAAGTGGCGAAGAAGGAAGGGGTGAAAGTTATTTCTTTGGTGAACGTGATGGGCTCCACCCTTGACAGGGTCTCTGACCACACCTTCCTGATAAATGCAGGACCTGAGAAGGCAGTCGCTTCTACAAAAGCCACCACTTCCCAGCTCGCCCTTGTCACGCTCCTTGCTTATGCCTCCGCGGGGAAGCTTGAGGAAGGCAAGAGGCTTCTCATGGAAACGGCTTCCGCTGTGAATGACATGCTCAATCCAAGGTATGAGGAGCACATAAAGAGGCTCGCGGAGAAGATAAAGAACGAGCCAAACATCTACATAATCGGAAGGTCGCTCAATTACCCGATGGCCCTGGAATCAGCGATAAAGATACAGGAGGTCAGCCGCATACACGCCGAAGGATTTGCAGGCGGGGAGATGAAGCACGGGCCCCTGGCACTCATACACAAAGGAACTCCCTGCATAGCCCTCGTCGCAAACGATGAAGTGAGAAAAGACATCATAAGCAATTCCATGGAGGCAAAGGCGAGAGGCGCTTACATAATCGGCATATCCCCGGAGAACAACGAGATTTTTGATTATTGGATCAGGGTCCCTGATGCAGGCGACGCTTCCCCCATTGTCAATATAATACCTGTGCAAATCCTGGCATACCATCTCGGGGTATTGAGAGGGCTTGACCCTGATTACTGCACCAACCTCGCGAAGTCCGTGACAGTGAAGTGATACTATGCAAGCCATAATCCTCGCGGCAGGGAAGTCCACGCGCACCTATCCCATCACGCTTACCAGGCCCAAATGCCTCGTGAAGATAGGGAACAAGCCCATAATCCAGCACAACCTCGAGAACCTGGCCGGCCTCGCGGACGAGGCGATCGTGGTTGTCGGATACATGAAGGAGATGGTGATGGGCTTCCTCGGGAAGGAATTCTTGGGGATAAAGATAACCTATGTAGAACAGGAGGAGCAGCTCGGGACCGGGCACGCCCTGCTGGCCGCGGAGAAATCTATAAAGGGCAGGTTCATGGTCATGATGGGCGATGACATATACTACAGGAAAGGCATGGAGTCACTTCTCTCGCACAAGAACACTCTCCTTGTCCAGAAGGTTAAGGACCCCTCAAGATTCGGTGTGTGGCTTTCCAAAGACGGCTTGGTATCAGGCTTCGCGGAGAAACCCAAGGACTTTGTTTCGGACCTCGCGAACTGCGGGCTTTATGTCCTGGAGCCCGGGATTTTCCAAGAGATTAAAAGGCTTGAGAAGTCCGAGAGAGGGGAGTACGAGCTGAACGAAGCCGTTAACAATTATTCAAAGAAAACTCCTGTGAAATGTGTGGATGCTGAGAAGGGATGGCTCTCTGTGGGGTACCCCTGGGACATCCTGAACGCGAATGAAAGGCTTCTGGATGAGATGGAGCATCCCAAAGTGGAGGGAGAAATCGAGGCGCATGTCATGGTGAAGGGTTCGGTCTCTATAGACAAAGGAACAGTTATTCTCTCAGGCTCATACATAGAAGGCCCGGTCATGATAGGGGAGGGCTGCAGGATAGGCCCTAACTGCCACATAAGGCCGAAGACCTCGATAGGGAACGGCTGCCACGTGGGTAACGCAGTCGAGATAAAGAACTGCGTGATAGGAGACAACGTTAGCATAGGCCACCTCTCATATTTCGGCGACTCTGTCCTGGGCTGCCATATAAACATTGGCGCGGGGACGATATCCGCTAACTTGCGCCACGACAACGAGAGCGTGAAGATGTTCGTCAAGGACGGGATTGTGGACAGCCAGAGGAGGAAGCTGGGCGTGGTGATAGGGGACGGCGTGCACACAGGCATAAACACCTGCATCTACCCAGGCCGGAAGATATGGCCGAACAGGCACACCCTTCCCGCGGAAGTGGTGGCGAAGGACAAGATCTGATTTTTAAGAGGGCTCATCTAATTATAATCATGGCTGACTTCCCGAACCTGCTCGATCCACAGGCCTTCTTCAGCACTGCCACTTCTCAATCAGCCAACTACTGGATAGCCCTTGGAGTGAACACCATCCTTTCCACCATAATAGGCGGGATAGTCCTCATAATCCTGGTGGAGATATTCAGCCACAAGTTTGGGGAATCCATAAAGCCCCAGAATGCCTTCTTGGTCGTTTTGCTGGCCAATGTGGCAAATAACTTCGGGGTGCTGGGCCTTCTAGGCGGATTCTTGTCAGGGATACCATACCTTATATTGGCGCTTCCTCTTATAGTGTGGTTCGTGCTGATCAAGGTGTTCTTCAGCCAGATGAACATACTGCACGCCTTCCTCGTGGCGTTGATATTCTTCGGCCTCAGCATGCTGCTGATACCATACCTGACCAACATAGTGGCGGGATTCCTGCCTCTGGGAGCCTGATTTTTCAAAAGAACTAAGAAGCCTTTTCCAGCTCTATCACGCATGTGGTAGGGAACTTCGCAGAAGCCCTTTTCAGGGCGATCTTCACAGCGCCTTCCTGCGCCTTCTCCGCCCTTATCTCCATTACCCTCTGTCCGGGGTGAACGTGCGCAGCCGTCCCTATGGGCCTGCCAAAAGCCAGACGCATCCCCGTCTGGAACCTGTCAGCGCCCGCCCCAGTGGCAGTCGCATTCTCCCTAAGGACGTGGTGAGGGAAGACAAGCACCTTCATGAAGTATTCCGCCTTCGCTCCATACTTGTCCATGGCCTTGTTCGCGGCCACCCTTGCAGCCTCGAGTGCATTATGCCTTATTAGGACGTTATTGTTGGAGACGAGATACCCTTTAAGCGGGAACTGCTTGTTCGGGTTACCCATCTCGAACTTGTGGATCTTGTTGGCAGGGACGCCCTTCACGTAACCTTTCTTGGGCTTTCTCCTCGACTGCCTCGTCCAGGGCCTTTTCGGCGTCCTGTAGCATTTCGCTGGCCTTATTCCCATAATCACACCTAACCGATTGAAAATAATGGAAATGTGTGCTTATAAGTGTTTCTATAAGCTATCAAAGCACAAGTTTTTATAGCTTTTTGTGAATATGTATTCATGAGAGAAATTTCGGATCCCCAACATTCTAATAGGAAGACCGTTGGAAAATATCTTTTCCCCGCCGGATTTTATGAGCATGATACAGGGACTCTTGCATACTTATGCGCCTTTCCGATTGAAGGTCCTTACAGGCTGGGTCAGATAGCAAAAGACGCCTTCTTTCATATAGCCGGAATGGAGCATGAGCACTTGCTCAATGTACACTAAAAATCTAGTCCCTCTCGCTGCGCATCCTACTCTCGCACTATTTAGCTTCCTTGTATATCTTGCTTTCTGTTATGGACTCCTGCTTGTTGTATTTGCAGTCCTCCCTGACATTGTAAGGCCTTTCGCAGGGCGATGAAAGCTTATGGAGCACGAGCTTGGCTATCCTCATGTTCGGGTAAAGGGCGACAGGCATCTTCCCCATGTTCGTTATTTCAAGGACGAACTTCCCTTCCCAGCCCGGGTTTATTGAAGCCGATGTTGCATGTATAGCAATGCCAAGCCTGCCGAGGCTTGACTTCCCGTCGATAGAGCCCATCAAGTCATCAGGCATCCTTATGTACTCCTTAAGGGAAGCCAGAACAAATTCTCCAGGGTGAATGATGAAAGGCTTATCGTCTTCCAGAACAATCCTTTCTGTGTAATCCTTGATTTCCTGCCTCGTGTCAATGAAGGGGGTGGATATGATCCTGAAGACCCTGAACTCGTTCCCGAGCCTCACGTCAACCCCGTTGGGCTGTATCTGCTTCTCGGGATCGTCCAGCGGCTCTATGACAAGCCTTCCTTCCTTCAGCAGGCTCTTTATCTCGTGGTCCGGCAGAATCATATTAATCAAATTAATTATCCAACTAAGCAATATAAATTAGGAGCTTTGAATGAACCGCTTCATTCTAATACCAGGAAAGAACCCGAACCTCTCCCTTGCGGAGCTGGCCGCGTGGTTCGACTCGAACAATCTGTACTTCAGGATAACCGAGATAGGGAACGGCTTCATAGCAGGAGAGTCCGAAGAGATACCTGACGCGAACCATCTGGGGGGAATGATAAAGGCGTGCAGGCTCATAGAGAGCTTTGACAGGAAGCCAGAGCAGCACCCTGGAAGCATATTCGATAACATGCCCCTTAAAGACTTACCCAAGGCCAAGCTCTTCGGCCTGAGCGTCTACCCCGACTCGAAGAAGAACAGCAAGCTCTTCACCCACTTCGCGACCTCCCTCAAGAAGAACCTGCGTGAGGCCGGGATAAACTCGAAATTCATGCCTGTCCCGAAGGAGAGGAGCGCCCTCACCCACGTGGAAGTCATAAAGAAGAAGCTCGAGGAGATAGTGGTCTGCATGGGCAAGAAGAAGATTCATGTGGCAAGGACGGTCTCTATACACGACCCCTTCGAGTTCCAGAAGAGGGATGTCCGCCGCCCCCGCCAGCGGCCTATGTATTCCATACCTCCCAGGCTGGCCAGGATAATGATAAACCTCACTCAGACCAGGCTGGAGGGAAACAAGATCCTCCTGGACCCTTTCTGCGGGATAGGCACCATCCTCCAGGAGGCCAGCCTCATGGGCTTCGACATCCTGGGGACGGACATAGATGAGCAGTGCTGCGTGGACGCGATAGAGAACCTTTACTGGCTGTCCCAGGATTATTCCCTCGGGCTCACCGACCTGGACAAGCGCATCATGAAGGCGGACGTGACAAGAATCTCGCGGGTCTTCAGTCCAAGGTCGATAGACGCGATCGTGACCGAGCCTTTCCTGGGGCCTGCCCTGAAGATTCCGCCTGACAGGAACAAGGCGGAAGGCATACTCCGCGGCCTGAAGACCCTTTTCGGGAAATCCCTCAGGGAGATGTCCATGGTCCTGAAGCCGGGAGGTAGGATATCTATGGTCTTCCCGCGCTTCGAGTTCGGGGAGCGCTTCGCACACCTGGAAGCGGAGAAAATGGCCGCAAAGGCGGGGCTGAGGCCTGTGAACATCCTATCCAAATTCAGCATCCCGGGCTCCTTCCCTTATGTAGACAAGGAGGAGCGTCACAGAACCATAAGGGAGATATGGGTGTTCGAAAAGATTCCAGAGCCTCCTTCCAGGCCGGAGGACCTGCCGGAATTCAGGTACACCAAAAAGAATTTCACGCCGGGATGAAGGCTTTAATTCTTTGCAAACAAATATAGCTGATTCTATGGAAGATACAGGAATGCATATGAAAATGAAGAAGCAACTGGTGTGCAAAAACCCCTTTGCATGCCTGAAATATGCAAGCGAGGAGGACAGGAGGGACATATATGAAGATTGCTATAACAAAAACAAGGAAAAGCCCGGGCACTGCCTCCTAGGGATATACAAGCAACTGCGCAGCTAAAGCTTAAATCCCCCTTATATAAAATTGTCAAGAGATTTTCATGGGCAAGCTTGAAGTGAAATGTTCAGAAGAGCAGTTTAAACACTGCATCAATCACTGGCAAGAAAATATTTATCGCAATTGTCCGACATGGAAAGATACCGGTTATTGCCGCTTAGAACCCAAAGAGGATTCTTTCTTTAAAAAGGTCTATAAATGGGCTCAAGTTTCTTCTAAAGATGGCTAAACCCCCTTCGCCGCCTCGTAAACCTCTTCGTAAATCTGCATGCTCACCGAGAAGTGTGTGTAGTGGCCTACCCCGACCCCGAGCTGGTCTGCGATGTACTTCTGCAGAGCCGTGAACGCGTAGGCGTTCCCCGGCCACGCGCTGTACAAATCATTCGTCTTCATGACCACGTTCATGTGCAGCTTGTCCTCCACCACCTGTGGATGCATGATTACCAGGCATGGTGAGGATGTGTCTATCCTCTCAGGGGTGAATTTGGCAAGGTCCCTCATGGGTATCCACGTGTGCAGGACCACCGTCCTCCTAGTGGGATCCTTCCTGAATATCTTTATGGCCTCCTCCACCTGGTCCAGCCTCTGGACTATGCACTTGCCCTGGGAGACCTTGTGCACGTACTCCTTTGTTTGGTGCTCGTCCGAGATGTGGGGCATACCAGCTCGAATGAGGCAGTCCGGATAGTGTCTCAACCGAGCGTAATAAGTATATTTAAAACTGTTCTCCTTGTCCTTTGAGTGGCCGTGTATTATGCTTTCCGCATATTCGTCAGCCATGCTCTGCGTTATGGGGGCCTTGGGCGAAAGCTTTGGCGCTGCCATGGGATTCTCCACGGTCAGGAACATGGGAGAATCCTTCGTCCAGGTCTGGTATTCGGGCGCTTTTACAAATCTGTTATATCCCTGGGACATCATCATCCTCACGGCATTCTCCCAGGTCTGCCCCAGGTTCTCACCCTTCACTATAAGCGGCTGGTACGGGACGTTCGGAACGTTCTGACTCATAACTTTCACACTCCCTAAATTTCAAAATTCTAGATTGTTGTCCTGGACATAGTCCAGATTCTTCTTCAGCGCGAGCTCGGCCTTCGCGAGCTCCCTCCCGAGGTAGGCCGCGTGCTCGAGCCTCGAGACAAGGCCCTCCCTGACTACGGTATGGTAAATCTCCTCGGCCCTTTTTCCTGCGATAACTTTGGTTATCCTGCCATTTATATCATGATGGTGGACGGCAATCTCCCCCTTCTCCCTGTTCAGGTGGATCGTGAAGTAGCCCTTGTGGTCTGCCATGTAATCCCTTTCCGTGTGCGAGGCCTGGACCCTCGGGATGTTTTCCGCAATCACAAGAGGCTCTCCCTCGAAGGGCCCCGGGTTGCTCTCGAGCAACTCCTCCACCTTCTCCATCACTCTGGAGGCATCCGTCTCTCCTGACATGTTAACCGGGATTATCTGCTTCCTGAACCTCTCAATCTCCTCCCTGCTGAGGTTCTTCACGACAGGTATCCCTCCTTTGGCTCCTATTATCCTTCCCTCCGGGTCCGTCCCATTATCTATGAGGGAGATAATCGCGTTGTCCACGAAATGGCCCATGGGGACCTTCCCGCAGATTACCATGTACCTTATGTGCGGGTTGGAAATAGTGTTTTTCACGATTTTCTCTACCCCCATGTTCTCGGTCACACACTTCCCCGCTATTGCTATCTTCTCCATGGGGAACTCCATGTCCACAGTCGCCATCGTGCATATGGCTACGGGAGAATCAGGGTTCCCTACCTTGTACCTACCCTCAAGGACAGGCCAGACAGCCTCCGGCGGTCCTTCTGTGTGTGGCATAGGTAATCCTTGTCAGATAATTAATTTAAGCATAGTTAGCGGACATGAGCTTAAATCATTCTGGCCGAATAAATACTCTGGTGGCAGCATGAAGGGCAAAGACGATTATGGGCGGTTTAACGATGAGGCAAACCCGAATGGAAGGAGAAAGTTTTTTAAAACAGAACTCTCCCCTCCAGAAGAGGAAGGAGAACCCATTACCCGCAGCTATGGCTCCCAGCTGAGCGAAGAGGACAGAAACGGATATATAAAAACAGAAATACTGCCTTATGTTCCGGAAGCTGACAGAGAGGCTGTTTTCTCCCTTATGGCAGAAGTCCTGAAGAAATATGAGGGAGCGGATATTGAGCCCTTGGCCATCCTTCAGAAAGCCGCGAAAAGCCGCAGGCACAGCGAGTTTATAGGGAAGCTCGATACCTTTTACAGGGAAAAGTTTGGCGAGCTGGATCCCGAATACATAAGGAGCGTCATAGGCTATGACACCAAAGTGGATGATTTTTTCAAAGAATGTTATCATGAACTTGAGCTTCCTGATGAGAAGCCTGCAGATTTATAGCCTGGAATCCAAGTATTATTATGAGGCATGAGGACAAGCTGCAGCTTATCTGGGCAGGCACCTTCATAATGTCCGGCGTGATTTTCGCCCTGGCCTTCTGGTTCACTCCCATAATAGGCACGCTTGCGGCTCTCGGATACATAATAATGTACGTGGGCCTCTCCCTGGCCTTCCTCCTTGTCTTCAGGAGCATGAGCAGATTGAACACCGAATTTTTGGGCACGCTCAGGTCCAAGAAGGATGAGATAGAGCAGATGAAGAAGTCCGTGGAGCGGAAGTACCTCAAGAAGAAGATAGACGAGCAGACCTACAGGCGCCTCGCGCAGGATTACGAGAAGCAGCTTACCGAGCTTGAGGTCAAGATAAAGAATTTAAGGAAGATATGACATAGCTGATTCTCATGGACAGGAACGAGATAAAGGAAGGAATCGCATACCTGCTCTGGAGGACGCAGGGCAGCAGCTTCGAGGAGATACTGGACTTTCTGAGCATGAACAGCGTGGCCGGCTTCGGGAGCGATTCAGGCGCGGAAAGCCTGAGGAAGCTCCTGGAGGAGATGAAGGGCGAAGGCCTCATAGGAGAGAGGTTCATGGTGAGCGGCTCGGACAGGGTGGACTTCGCTCTTGAGAGCGCGGGGATGGAGGCGTTCGGCTCCGTGGAGAAGGTCCCCGCCCTGGAGAGGAAGTGGAAGACGAACAAGCCCAGCCTCCAGGATTTCCAGCACATAGACGAGGACATGGAGATGCGAGATTCTGAGTGAACGCACCTTGCCTGAAGGCGGATTTGAGTTTGAAGGCGTCATCCAAGCCTGAAGGCGACTCTTGTCGCCTTCCTTCCATCGTGGACGCCTTCCAGCCGCAATCCTGTTTTTAATACGGATTCCCATTACAATTCATGATAAGCTGGGAGGACTTCGAGAAGGTGGAGATGCGGGTAGGCACGATCCTGGAGGTGAAGGATTTCCCCGAGGCGAGGAAGCCCGCCTACAGGCTCAGGATAGATTTCGGGAAATTCGGGATAAAGAACTCCAGCGCGCAGATAACTGCCTGGAAGAAGGAAGAGCTCTTGGGAAGCCACGTGATAGCTGTCACGAACTTCCCTCCGAAACAGATTGGAAGCTTTCTCTCAGAGTGTTTGGTTCTGGGAATAGTCCAAGAGGGGAAGTGTATATCCCTCCTGAGGCCGGACAGGGAAGTGCCTAATGGCTTAAGGATTGCGTGATTCTAATCCACTTTTACATGCACCACTTCTCCCCCAGTCATCTTCACAAGTTCCTGCGGGGTGAGCTTAAAGACAGCGTTGGGATTCCCTGCAGCGCTCCATACCTCCTCATTCCTGAAAAGGTCCTCGTCAACGAATGTCTCTATCTTTTGGTTGTGGCCTGCCGGAGGAACTCCACCTATTGCGAAGCCGGTCTTCTGTCGCACAAAACCCGCATCCCCCTTCTCCACAGGTTCGCCAACAAGTCTCTCTATCTTCTTCTCGTCCACGCGGTTAGGCCCGCTTGCTATAACCAGGACAGGCTTTCCCGAGCGAGTCCTGAAAACAATTGATTTGGCTATCTGCTCAATCTTGCAGTGGACAGCTCGGGCTGCATCTATGGAAGTGCGCGTGCCCTGAGGGAGTTCCACAGGATGGAAATGAAAGCCCATACTTCTCAAGGCGTCCTGGAAGCGCTGGGCGCTGGGGGTTAGTTGGGACATGTTAAACACTTATTTAATTAAACTATGTCATAAATATGAAAAAATTAACTCAAGGCTGGAAAATATTTATTGCAACATCTGTGATTTCTATACTAGGTACTGCACTATTTTCCATTTTAGGATGGCCCTATGTACAGGATGCTTTGTGGTCAAAACACCCTGATGTTAACATTTATGTATATGGAATGGACCATTCTTATTCACCAGAAGAACTAAAACAACAATCAACTTGTTCAAATATAACTATTACAGCCGTTAAATTTCCAGAAGGAGTTTCATCAATTTCTAATTTTCCCGGATACGTGGGATATTTTAATTGGTCATATCCGGAAAACGTAAAACTTTATGAAATTCTTATTAATAATAGGGGAGAAGGAATTGCAAGAAATATAAAGGTGGATATTAATTTTGATCCCTTCTTAATTGTTTCTCTTAATATCGAAAATAAAGATAGAGTAAAAATTATTGAAGGTGGGCATATTACGGGATCATATTCCGTTTTTGAAATTAATGAATTACTACCGAACGAATTACAAATTATTGAAATAGCTGTTAATGGGAAAACAATACCATCAATTGATGTGTGGTCAGAAAATCAGGGGATTATAAAAAATGTTTATATTTTAGATATATTTGAATGGAAATAATCATCTAATTGTTCTTCCCCGCTATCTGGGGAGCCTCCGC
>DATEYJ010000079.1:0-3179 GCA_035256265.1 archaeon | reverse complement strand
CTTGTAATTGGATATCTCGTGAGTGCGCACGGCCTCCTTTATCTGCTCGGATATCTCGGCAGTGCTCGGCACGCCTGCATCCACGAGGTTCTTGAGTATCTCCTTCGCCTTCTCTATCACGTACTTGCGCTTTTCAGAGCGCATGTCCTCCACGCCGCGGAGGTTTATCTCCGCCACGCAGGGGCCTATCCTCTCTATGGTCTCGAGCGTGGCCGCTATAAGCGCGGTCTCCGCAGAATCCAGAGAAGAGGGTATTATTATCTCACCCTCGGAGTTGCCCTGATGGGACTTTATGTTTACCTCTATCCTTCCAATCCTGCCTGTCCTCTGCAGCTCCCTCAGGTCGAGGTCAGAGCCAAGAAGCCCCTCAGTCTGCCCGAATATCGCCCCTATCACGTCGGGCTTTTCTATTATCCCTTTTGCCTTTATGTAGGCTTTTACCACGTATTTTGTAGAAGTCGGTGCCAGTTTGGCCATAATAATCACGCTCCATAAGTTTAGGAATTCCGCTAACCGAAGATTCACGGGATATTCCTCCCGCTAAGAAAGGCAGCCCCGGCATGGACGCCATCTCCTCTATATGTGTAATTCCAAGATTCATCACATCACTCCTGATCCTTGAGTTAGCATGAATTTTCCGGCTCTGCAGGACCTGCCTGAGCCTGGAAGCCAGCCTCCGGCCTGACCTGTCAAAGTCTGTCAATACTATAACCTCCCTCTTTTTATGCTTTTCCATGAGGGAAACCGCATCCTGCGCCACTTTTTCTATTGGCCGGCTGTTCACGGGGATGATGTTCTCCAGCCCCAGGGAGCGCAGGGCCTCCATGTCCTTTTTCCCCTCCACAATGAGTATGCCGTCCTCCAGCCCGTCCAGGACCCTCTGAATCTCCTCAGTCTCAAGTTTCCTGTTCATGCTTGACCGCAAAGCTTGTGCGGGATTTCGTGGAGCTTTTTGTAGAACTCACTTTCGTCCACCTTTTCCTGCATATTTTTGGCACTTTCTGGGCAGGATATTCCCCTTTCAAATACCAATCCCCTGGAATAGTCCTCCGTCTTTTCTCTTATCCTGTGCTCGTATCCGCAGGAATAGCACCTGAATCTTCCGGGCATCGGCATGAGAACTAGTGCATAATGCGTATTATATCCTTTTTGGTGAGCATCCCCAGCATGTCCATGTCCTCGTTCACCACAGGCAGTCCCGAGACCTTCTTGAGCTTCATGATCTTCACCGCCTCGTGCACATCCGCCTCCGGCGAGACATGCGAGACTTCCTTGCTCATGATGGATTTTATGGGGGAAAGCTCGAGCCTGATGCTGTTCAGGGACTCGTTCCTGTTCAGGTAGGAAAGGATATCGTGCGGGGTGACTATCCCTGTGGCCACTCCCTTGCTGACCACAGGAAGCCTCCTGTAGGGGCCCCTGCAGAGCATCTTGGCGACGTCGAATATCGCGTAATCCTCCGTGATCATAAATGGTTTCTGTGACATCACGTGCGAGACCCTCATCCCGGTGGGCCTGGAGATTATGTTTACCATGTCCGATTCGGATATGACCGCGTGCAGGTTCTTCTGGCTGGCTATGGGCTGTATGGGCATCCCGTGGGCCTTGAAGAACTCGAGAGCCACGGGTATGCTGTCCGTGGCCGAAAGATATTGCGAGCATGGGGACATTATCTTCTTCACGATCGCGCTCAGCCCCGTGTTCGTGAACAGCTTGCCCTTCTCCCCTGCTCCAATGAAATCCAGGACGTCTGTGGAGGACACGATCCCCTTTATCTCCCCTGTCTCCCCGAGCACGGGCATCCTCCTCACTCCTGCAAGCATGGAGGCGAGAACGTCTATGATTCTGTCATCCTCCCGGCAGCTCACGACCTCCTTGCTCGCTATCTGGAGGACGGAATCCTGCGGATTCACGTAATCCACCAGCCTCAGCCCGTATCCGTTCCCGGCCTCTTTCTTCTTCAAGAAACCAAACATCAAAAATCACAATAAGAATTGGAAACGTGGGTATATAAGTTTTGTCCTGGAGAAATTCCAGGGAAGCCGCCATCTTTAATCTATAAAAGCCGGGGAAAGAATTATTTATCATGACGAAAGCGACGGACATAAAGGTCCATCAGGTCCTCACGGAAGTCCTGAAGAAAATCACGCCTTCCGAGAGGGAGCAGACGGAAACGCGCGTCTTCATAGAGAAGGTCCTGGAAATCACGGACCACATTCTCAAGCCTTACGGATTCTCGCGCACGCTTGCAGGCAGCTACATGCGCGATACATGGCTCCCGAACAAGAAGGAGTTTGACATCTTCATAATGTTCCCTGAGGACCATTCACGAGAGAAACTGGAGAAGACAGGCCTGGAGATAGGCAAGAAGATAACCAAAGCCCTGAACGGGGAGTGCGTGATCGCCTATGCGGAGCACCCCTACGTGCGCGCGAAGGTCTACACGAAGCCTGTCATAGAGGAGGTGAAGAGGCTGCTGAGAAAGAAGAAAGTCAGCATGGGGACTTCCTATGACATAGACATAGTCCCGTGCTATGCGGTGGAGTCCGCGGAGAAAATAAAGTCAGCTGTGGACAGGACTCCTTTCCACAACAAATGGCTTTCAGAGAACCTCTCCCACGCGCTTGCCCCGCAGGTCCGCCTCCTGAAGCAGTTCGCCAAAGGCATAGGGGTTTACGGCTCCGACACCCGCGTGCTCGGTATGTCCGGCTACCTGTGCGAGCTGCTAACAGTGCAGTACAAGTCCTTCAAGAACTTCCTCGACCACGCCTCGAAGTGGGAGGCGGGCCAGGTCTTCATAGACCTGGAGGAACACAGGAAGGAGGACAAGGAGCACGCCCTGAAGGATCTTAAGGGCCAGCCGCTCATAGTGATAGATCCCGTGGACCCCAAGAGGAACGTGGCCTCCTCCTTCTCTCCGGAGAATTTCGCCAGGCTCGTGGCATCCTCCCGCACGTTCCTGGAGAAGCCTGGGGAGAGATTCTTCTTCCCCGAAAGGCAGAAGGTGAGCACAAAGGAGCTCAGGAAAATACTGGACAGCCGCGGCACACGGGTGCTTGGAGTGAGGTTCAAGAGGCCTGACGTGATAGACGACGTTCTGTGGCCGCAGCTCAGGCGCACGTCCCGCCGGCTCGCGGACATCCTTAAGGAGCACGAGTTCATAGTCATGGGCAGGGACT
>DATEYJ010000078.1:0-8465 GCA_035256265.1 archaeon | reverse complement strand
GTTCTTCGAGATAATGGCAGCCTCCTCCTATATCCTTGTGGCCTGGATGAGAACGAAGGAGAGCCTGGAAGGTGCGATAAAATACATGCTCATAAACGCCCTGTCCACCTCACTCATCATCCTTGGGATAGGCTTGATGTACGGGATTACCGGAACGCTCAACATGGCTGACATAGCCTCCAAGGTCCAGCCCTCCATACCCCTCACGGTATCCCTTGCGTTCATGATGACAGGCTTCCTTGTCAAGGCCGCGCTCTTCCCCTTCCACTTCTGGCTCGTGGACGCGCATCCCGCGGCGCCCAGCCCCATGTCCGCCCTGCTTTCCGGCGCGGTCGTGAACCTGGGCCTGTATGCCGTGGTCAGGCTGGCCTTCCTGACTTCTGCCGTGATCAGCCTGGATTTCGTTCTTGTCGTCCTTGGCATCTTCTCCATGCTCATAGGCGCCCTCCTGGCGATGGTGCAGAAGGACATCAAACGGCTGCTCGCATACTCCACCATAGTCCAGATGGGCTACTGCTTCCTTGCGATAGGCATGGGAACCCCGCTCGGCCTCTCGGCAGGCCTGTTCCACATGCTGAACAACGCCATAATGAAGGCCCTGCTCTTCTTCTGCGCGGGCGTGGTAGTCTACACGGTAGGCGTGAGGAACATGAACGAGCTCGGAGGGTTGGGGAAAAGGATGCCCATAGTGGCTGCCTGCTTCCTCGTGGGAGCCCTGGCAATCTCGGGGATCCCGCCCTTCAACGGCTTCGCCTCCAAGTACATGATTTACCTTGCCACCTGGGAGGTGAGCCCGCTTCTCACGGTTTTTGCCCTGGTGATAGCAGGGCTCACCCTTGCCTACAACCTCAAGGCCTTCTCGAGCATCTTCCTCGGGCCTGAGAACAAGGAACTCAAGATAGAGAAGAGCGTCCCGAAGAGCATGATGGCCGTTCTCCTTGCTCTCACAGCCCTGTGTATAATAATCGGGTTCTTCCCTCAGCTCGGGCTCGCCATCGTGGAGCCTGCCACGGCAAGCTTATTAAATCTCCCAAATTATATTAGCGTAGTGCTCGGCGGATGAATTCTCCTGCCGGGTTTCGGTTTGAAGCAGGCTACGCCTGCTTCTTTCCAGAATGCGCGGGGGTACCCAAGCGGCCAAAGGGGCTAGGCTAAGGTCCGCCTGCGGCGGAGCGTGGCAAGAAGTCGAACAATGTCCTTGGGCATTCGACTTCGAACTGAAACTCGCCGCGAGATCGGTTAGAAACCTAGTGGCTTAGTGCCTTCCTGGGTTCGAATCCCAGCCCCCGCATGCTCTTCCAAAAACAGCCGTCATGCTGCCCATCGCTTATTTTCCCTTGAAAAAGGATTGTATAGTTAGCAATTCAGCTTAGCAGCTTGAAAGCCTATATCCTTCAATCCCTGCTAATTCTGCCTATTTTTCAATCAAATTTTAATTTTCTGCTTTTGATTTTCTCTTCATGTCCATCGTGTGCGCTCTCTTGAATGTTTGTATGTCCTTGAATCTGCCTTTGGCATCCCTGACAGCGTACAGCTTGGTGCCTTTCGAAGTTCTGTGTGTTGTTCTTTTCATTTTATCACCTCCATAGTAGATTTTTATTATCTAATTTAAATATAAATAAAAAACAAAAGAATTTCTAATTTAACTGAAATAGAAACTGAAGCGGCTTTGGCCGCATCAAGCTCAGTTCCTCACGCCGTCCGGATTGAACACGAGCTTGCCAAGGTCTCTCTCCAGACGCTCAATGTCTTTCTTGATGGCCTCCATGTGAGCGAGAATCCTCTGCTTCTCCATGTCGAATTCTTCCAGGCTGTCATACATCTTGACACCCTGCCTGAACTCGTTAAGCGTGACCATCACGTAAGGGACCTTGTTCATCTCCTTCGCGATGTTCATGGCCGCCTTCTCGAGCCACTGGTTCATGGCTATCTTGACTTCCTTCTTCACCATCTTCTCCTTATCAAGATACCTTTTCATTACCCTGACAACGGCTGCCTCAGGAAAAGCGTACTTGCTCTCCTCCTCCGGGCTTGAAATCTCTTCCGCTGCTTCACCGCCCTCTGCAGGCTCGGAACTCCCGGCTGGCTCTGCATCAGCTCCATCCGCATCTTGCGTCTGCGGAATCTCCCTCTCATTCTCCTCATTCTCTTCGTGTCCCATGGCCATCATAACACCTCCAAAACATCATCAACTGTGGAGGCTTTTCCGCCTCCGGCTTGTATAGTTAATATATAATATAGTTAAGTATATAAATTTAATAAAATAGGCAAAAACCCAAGCAAAATGCGGGCATATATAAGACCCGCTCTATATTATTTGTCTATGGTTGACTGGTACCTGGTTTCTGTCCTGATTTTTGCAGCTTTCCTAGCCCTGCTTGTCTACCTGGACAGGAAGAACTGGAAGCGCGAGTCCATCCTCCTGCTCAGGAAGACCCAGAAAGGCAAGGCCTTCCTCATATGGCTCGGGAACCGCTTCCCAAGGTTCTGGTTGGTGGTTGGAATCGTAGCCGTGATAGTCACGTTCCTTTCCTCCCTATGGATCATCTGGCTCCTTATAGTCCAGACCCAGCTGCTTGCCACAGGCCAGATAAGCGTGGGTCCAGGGATACTCATACCCTCTCCCACAAACCAGACGACGGTAGGCCCGGGTTATTTCGCAGTCCCGTTCTGGTACTGGATAATATCCATTGCAGTCCTTGTGGTGGTTCATGAGGGCATGCACGGAGTGATGGCGGCAAGGGAGAAGGTGAAGATAAAGTCCCTTGGCTGGGGGCTGCTGGCGGTCATTCCTTTGGCTTTCGTGGAGCCTGACGAGAAGCAGCTCAAGAAGGAGAAGCCCTGGAAGCAGTTGAGGGTGTTTGCAGCAGGCTCCTTCGCGAACTTTGTCGTGGCCCTGCTGGCCGTGGGGATACTCGCATTCATGGCGCTCTCCTTATTGGTTCCTGCAGGGGTGGGCTACCAGGCCCTTGTCAAAGATTATCCCGCGGCCAACGCGAACATGACAGGGACAATAATAGGAATTGACAATAGTCCTGTCCTGAACGGGAAGGACCTTGGTGCAATCCTCCAGGAAGCAGGCCCCAACAGGACAATAACCATCCTCACGACAAACGGGACCGCAAATTTCACTTATACCCTGGAAACTGTTCCCGAGCCTGAGCCTGATTTCGAGCCTGACTGGACAACAGGCATTGCGCTTGGTATTGAGCAGGCCTTTCCCGGCATGCTGGACTTGTCCTCATCAGTAAGCGGGGGAATCGCCAGGCTCACAGGGACCTACCAGCAGCCTGACTGGTACTCGCTCACGGCCGAGATAAAGTTCTGGGAGTACGCAAAATCCAATTACCCCGGTCTTGCTACAGAGGCCGGCTCGCGCATAGCCTCGCTCGGGAGCCAGCTTCAATCCCACTCCCGCTCGGGCTTCATAGGGATACTGGGCGTATATGATAACAATGAGCTCAAGGCCGGACTGCAAAACTATTCGGAAGCCGTGGTATTTGCGCAAGGCCTTCTGTTCTTCCTCTTCCTGATAAACTTCGGCGTTGGTGCCTTCAACATGCTCCCCATAGGGCCGCTGGACGGGGGCAGGATGTGGGACATAGTCCTGAAAAGGCTCACGCCAAGGCATTCCAAGAAGATAATGAACGCCCTGACATGGATAATGATAGCGATAATACTGGCGAATTTCGCGCTTGTTCTTGTATAAGGATTTAAACCCTCCCTCGCATTTACTTATAACCCGGCAGCGACAAGGCCAGAAGGCGGCTGTTGGCTAAATCTATCCATCACCGCCTTCAAACTAACTTTAGGTTAGTTATGCCATGCGCAGAACTGGGGGAGGTGTTTAACATGGCGAATTTCAAGATAGTGATTTCGGACCCGAAGGCGAGGAAGGCCTACCAGAAGGAAGTCGATCAATCCGCTTCCGGCCTCATGGGAAAGAAGATAGGGGACAAGTTCTCCGGAAGCCACATGGGGCTTTCCGGCTATGAGCTGGAGGTGACAGGCGGCTCGGACAAGGAGGGCTTCCCCATGAGAAGGGACGTGGATGGCCCTGCAAGGAAAAGGATACTGCTTTCTCACGGACCGGGATTCCATCCAAAATCCCACGGAAGGCGCAAGCGCAAGTCCATAAGAGGCAACACTATCTCTCCCTCGATTTCCCAGATAAACGCCAAGATTGTCACATATGGGACAAAGTCTGTGGAAGAGAACCTGGGCGTGAAGAAGGAGCATAAAGAGGAAAAGAAGGAAGAGAAAACTGCTGAGAAGGAGCACAAGCCAAAGGAGCAGCATGCTGAAAAACCTAAAGAAGAGCACGCTCATGCTGGAGAGAAGGCGGAACAAAAGAAAGAAGGCGCCTCAGCGCCTTCCAGCCAGCATCCGCCTTCAGGCCAGAAATCGGAGCACAAGCACTCGGAAAAGAAAGATGAACTAAAGGGTGAATAGGCTACTCCCTTCGTTGGCTGGAAGGTGTCCGCGGACACCTTCATTCTCTGATTCTGTCCTTCCCCTTCGCCCAGCCCAAAAACCTGGAAATCCTGAACATCCCCTCGTTCGCGTGGCTTGAAAGGAAACGGTTGAAGCAGTCCCTGCACACATGCGCATTTATCCCAACGGAATTCATGGAGTCCTTGAGGTCCATCTTGTACCTCCTTTCCGTCTTGTTCTTGCACACTATGCAATAGTCCATTTTCCCGTCCTCGTTTTCGCCCACGCCGCTCACACACAGATTCCTATCCCTACTTCCGACTTTGCTAAAAGGCTGATTCAGAAGTGGGGTTTTGTTATGGCCAGCACAGTTCCCACCAGCGGCACTTGTGCCCGCTCATCTTGACTATGCAGCAGTCCTTGCAGATTCTTGCTCCCTTGGGATTGTGCGCCTCGCACACCTTTAAAAGAGAATCCTTCCCGCAGTCATCACAAGTCAAAGTTCCACCGCCGTATTTTTACGGGTTTTGGATTACAGTAAGTTGCAGGAGGTATATAAAGCTTGCAGTCGCAAAAAGCGGAAATGACGATTCGGGATTTTCAAGAATTTATAGTTTACCCCCATAAAATTATGCAGCACGCAAATCTGCAAGGAAGGCGGAACTGTAGACCGAAGGCGACTAAAAGAAAGAAGGCGTCTCGTGACGCCTTCAAGCCATCGTCGCCTTCCAATTATCGTGCCGCCTTCAGACAAGCTGCTGCAAGGCTGTGATTCTCTATGCCCATGGAAAGGATGACTGCGAGGAAGACAAGGATAGCAGACATCACGAACGGTCGCTGGGTCAAGAACGAGGGGCTTGAGCCCAGCTTCGTGGTCACCCAGGCGGGGGAGCAGGTCTCGCGCGCGAGGATAATGGGGACTGTGGTCTCCAAGTTCGTTTCTGAGGACGAGAACTTCGCCTCCATAACCGTGGACGATTCCACAGATACCATACGCGCCAAGACCTTCAAGACAGTGAAGCCGCTGGACGTCATCCAGGTCGGGGACATAGTGGACCTCATAGGGAAGGTAAGGGAATACAACGCGGAGATATACGTAATGCCGGAGATAGTAAGGAAGATTGCGGACCCCAACGCGGAGCTCCTTCGAAAACTGGAGCTCATGGTGAAACACAGGAACATGCAGCAGGCTTCGGAGTCAGGGCAGGCGCCGGCAGCACAGTTCGTCTCCGCCAGGGAGGACCGCACGGCTCTGAAAAAGAAAGTCACGGAAGTGATAGAGACGGACAAGCAGGGAATCTCTTATTCCAAGATCCTGGAGATGGTGCAGGCCCCTGAGACGCAGATAGAGAGCGTGGTGAACGAGCTCCTGGAAGAAGGGATTTGTTACGAGCCCACTCCGGGGAAGATAAGGAAGATTTAACGTTCCTATTTTCGCGCATAAAAAACTTCTCTCCAACTATAAATCATGATTACTCGTATCGCTCTCAAGGGCTGGAAGTCCCACCTGGATTCCGAGCTTTCGTTCTCCAAGGGCGTGAACGCCATAATAGGGATAATGGGCTCCGGCAAGACCTCCATAATGGACGCGATCTCATTCGCCCTTTACGGGACTTTTCCCGCCCTGCAGTCCAGGAAGGTCGTGATGGACGACCTGATAATGAGGAAGCCGCAGAAGAGAAAGAAGGCCGAGATAGAGCTGGACTTCCAGGAAGGCGGCAGCACGTATTCTGTGAAAAGGGTCATAGAGCTGGAGAAGGGGACCACTCTCGCGGAGATAAGGAAGGACGGCAAGCTTCTGGATGTGAACCCTGCAAACGTGACCAGGCATGCTGAGGCCATCCTCGGGATGGATTACGAGCTCTTCTCAAGGGCTGTCTATTCCGAACAGAACGGGCTGGATTACTTCCTCAGGGTACCGAAGGGCCAGAGGATGCAGCAGATAGACGAGATGCTGAAGGTGGACAAATACGAGGACGCGAGGGAGGGCTCTGTCTCCCTTTCCAATAAAATCTCCTTAGGCATGAAGGAGAAGGCCAGGCTTGTGGCGCAGCTCGAGAAGGAGATGCTTGCGGACAGGATAGAGAACATGAGCCAGGAGATAGGGTCTCTCAAGGAAGAGGCGAAACCGGCAAAGGAGAGGATAGAGGTCCTCAAGAGAGAGGCAAAAAGGCTCGAGGAGGATCTCTCCGGTTTCGAGAGGCTGGAATCCGAATCGAACAGGCTCGGAAGGGAGCTGCAGGGAGCGAGCTCCGCTATAAACGAGCTCTCATCCTCCCTCAAGAACAAGAGGGAGGACATAAAGGGGAAGGACCTTGCGGACATAACCAAGCAGCTCGGCGCGATGGAGGAGCAGATAAGGACAGCGGAGGAGGAGATACGGAAGAGACGGGACCTCCTCGCGGAGCAGAAGGGCCAGATGGCCTCGGTTGACACAAGGATAGGCCTGATAGACAAGGGCATAGAGGAGCTGGGAAAGCTGGTAGCGAGATGCCCTGTGTGCGAAAGCCCGATAACCGATGAGAAGAAGCAGGGCCTGGTGAAGTCCAGGAAGGCCGAGAGGAAAGGCCTGGACATGGAACTGCATGATTTCCAGAAGAGCATAATCTCGGCAAACGCGGAGATACAGGTCATGGAGAGGCGGCTCAGGCAGAGCATCTCCGAGAGGGAGAAGCTTGTCCACCTCTCATCTGACATGAGGCTCATACACGAATGGGAGAGGAGGCTGGAGGAGAAGCAAACCCAAAGGAAAGACTTGGAATCTAGGCTTGCCCTTATAGAGAAGCATCTTTCAGAAACGAATGCGAAGGAGCTGCGCCTGAGCCTGCAGGAGAAGGCAGGAGAGGAGAAAGGGCTTGAGGCAAGGCTGAATTCCATGCGCGAGAAGATCCTGGACAGGGAGGAGATTCTCAGGGACCTCAGGCAGAGGGACAAGCTGCTCGAGGAATACAAGTCCGAGATACTGAAGGACGGCCGCGCCACAGACTCCCTCCAGTCCTTCGTGAAGGCCCTCAAGGCCACGCAGGACCAGCTCAGGGAGGAGTTCCTCAAGACCGTGAACAGGATAATGGGGACCGTGTGGAACGAGCTCTACCCCTATGCGGACTACACGGGCATCAGGCTCATGATAGAAAAGGATTATGTCCTCCAGCTCAGGGGAGAGGAAGGCTGGATAAGCGTGGACGGAATCGCGTCAGGAGGCGAGCGCTCAATGGCGTGCCTCGCCCTGCGCATAGCCTTCTCATTAGCGTTCATCCCGAACCTCAGATGGCTTATACTGGACGAGCCCACGCACAATCTCGATTCGAACGCGATAGCGCAGTTCGTGGAGACCCTCAGGGAAAAGACACCCGCGTTCGCGGAGCAGGTCTTCATAATCACGCATGACGAGCGCATCTCAGAGGGCGTGCAGGGAGTCCAGGGCGTACTTTACAAACTGGAGAGGAACAAGAACGAGAACGGCGCGACTGTGGTGAGGAAGTGGGAGTGATGATAAATTTTGTCTGTAATAAATGTGGAGATTGTTGTAGAAATTTATTAAAAAATATTGGGGATGTCATTAATGGATTAACATTGTTTCCTGACGAAGTTCATTTATTTCCAAAAGAAATTGTATCGCCTTCTGTGGCTATCGGACATACTCCGACAAAAATAATATCTTATCAATTAAACGTTGAAACATGTCCACATCTCAAAAATAACGAGTGCTCGTTACATGACCAAAAACCATTAATATGTAGAGCATTTCCATTAACAGTATCACCAACATTTAATATTCAATCAGAAAAAAGCTGTCCTTTATTAAGAAATGCTGGAGAGAAAATTGATTTCAATGGTCCTGAAGAAGAAGAGGCTGTTAAAAAACTTGAAAATAGATTTATGGATTTGGCTGAAACCGCATTTCTACCATCGTGGTGCTTTGATTTGAGAACTAAGAAATGGATTAAGATGGATTAATCAATACTTGTAAACTCTTTAAGTGATCTCATATTGTGTACTATTCGTGGGAATGTCTCTTTTACCCATTTTTC
>DATEYJ010000077.1:0-11447 GCA_035256265.1 archaeon | reverse complement strand
ACGTGGCGCCTGAGGCTTACATCAGAAATAAGGATATGGTCGGAGGACTGTACGACTTGATAGCAGAAACAAAGGTATACGCTATAGAAGAAAGGGCGAAATTGAAGAAAAAGCTCGGAAGAGCCTAAGCTGAATCTTTCTTGTACCTCAGCTCCCCCCTTATCACCTTCTCCTCCTCCCCGCTCATGTCTATGACAATGGAAGGCGGATTTTCCAGGGTTCCGCCGTCTATGATGAAATCCACACCCTTGAACTTCTTCGCTTCAGCAGGCTTCTTTATGGGCTGCTTCCCTGAGAGGTTCGCTGACGTGGAGACAAAGGGGATCCCTATGTCCATCAGGAGCTTAGTTATGGGATGGCCAGGAATCCTCACCCCCAGAGTGGGAAGGGGGGAGACGTCCCTGAGGAAGAAAGGTTCCCTCTTCCTGAAGATGAGCGTGTAAGGGCCGGGGAGGATGTCCAAGGATTTCCTGCTCTCCACATCGAGATTCTCTACAATCCATTTGGTGGAAGGGGCTATCACGGAAAAAGGATGGTCCGACTTCTTGATTCTCCTTATCCTTTTCACCGAATCCGCTATCAGGGCGTTGCACCCAAAACCGTAAATGGTGTCAGTTGGATATACGAAAACCGCTCCGGTTCTTATGGCTTCTATGATATCGTTTCTTGCATCCTTATTGTTGAGAATATCTTCCAGCTTTACGGTTTTCATAATTATTGTTTGTTCAGGCTCAATATAAATCAGCAAGGTGCAAATAATACCATGAAACCCCCAGATTTCCCCTCCAGAATAAAGAGACTGAGAAACACAATGGAGACCAAAGGCCTAGACGCCTGCCTCCTGAACAGCAGGAATGACATACTATATTATACGGGCCGCGACATCGGGGATTCATGCTTTTTGCTCGTCTCGGAATCCAAGCCCGTCATGTTCATAACCTCCCTGAGCAACGAGGTCAGGCCTACAAAGGAGTTCAACGCGGTTTTCATGAAAGGCGTTGCTGCCGTTGCTAAAAGGCTCAGGAAATTCAGGAGGGTGGGATTCGATGAGTATGGCACGAGCTACAGGACTTTTTCCGAACTGAAAAAGGCAAAACACTCCCTGATTCCTTCTGCATCCATAATAAAGGAACCGAGAATGACAAAAGATGAATGGGAGCTGGAGCAGATAGAAAAGGCGGCCCATATAGCCAGAAAAACGCTTTCCGGCCTGGGGGACATAACGGGAAAGAGCGAGATGAAGGTTTCCGGCATGATAGACTCCTTCTTCCGGAAAGCGGAGGCAAGGGAGTCTTTCGAGACCATAGCGGCCTCTGGAAGGCACTCTGCATTCATCCACCACAAGCCGGACAAGATGCAGGTAAAAAGGAAGGATCTGGTGATAGTTGACGCAGGTGCTCTGTACAACAACTATTGCTCGGACATGACCAGGACCTTCTGCGGGAATCCGGGGCCGAGGGAAAGGGCGATAATGGAGAACATATCCCAGATCCAGGGAGAGCTTATAGACATGGCATCCGAAGGGACGGGATACGAGGATATCCAGAAAAGGTACGGGTCTCTGCTGAGAAAGAAGGGTTACAGGGTCATGCACTCGTTCGGGCATGGCATAGGGCTGGGCGTCCATGAGAGGCCCGCAAAGGGCGACACGCTCAAGGAAGGCATGGTGATAACGGTAGAGCCAGGGGCTTACATAAGGAACTTTGGCGGCTGCAGGATAGAGGACATGCTTGTTATAAGGAAAGGGAAGGCAAGAATCCTCACAAGATAAGGCGTAAAGAAGGAAATGATTGGAAGTGAACCATAGAAAGAAGGCGTCTTCAGACACCTTCAATCTAAAAATCAGTTCTCTGCTTGTTCTCTTGAGGCCTTCTTGGGCTCCTCATCCTCGACAGGAGCGACCACGTGCTTTATTATCACGATGTCACCTATCGCCAGGACCATGGGGAACGGGACTATAAGGCCCCTCTTGCTCCCTACCATCTTGGAAAGGTATGAGCCCTTCATGGCGTTTATGACAAGGGACCTGAGCTTGAACCTCTTTATGTCGCACTCGACATCCTCGACCTTCCCGCAGTAAAGGCCCTTGTCCGTGAAGACGTCCTTTGACCATGTCTGGGAAACGCTCGCTATCCTGATAGCCATATACAATCACCCCGAATTTTAACCGCTAATGCCAATATAATATAGTATATTAATTCAATCAACGCTTATAAAAGCATAGTGTAACCAGCATATAGCCCCGTTTTCTTCTTACCCCGTGACAAAACCAAGCGCTGGGAGAGGGACATTCCGGAAAGACAGCTTCCCTGAAGCTGTCAAGCTCCTTTTGAACCCTCGCGTGCTTTCGCACACAGGATTAGCAATCCTGCGCCTTAAACCTAGCTCGGCCATCCCAGCAGATTGTGGAAGAAGGCGCCTCTTGACGTCTTCAATCCAGTGAGTGGACCGACCGGGATTTTCACATGACCCAAGATTACATTACCCATTCAGGTAATGGTTTTTGGGCTCCAAAGCCTTTTTTGAAAAAAGGCTTTGTTTTGAACCCGGAGCCTCTGCCATGCCGAGACAGCGATCTCTCATGGAGAAACGCATTTAGCGCGTCAATCTACCAGTTGATCTATCGGCCCAACTGAAGATAGAAGGAGAAATGTCCATATAAACATTACATCGCCTTCAAAGCGGTTATGGGCCGGGCAGGAATTGAACCTGCGGTTTCTGCCTTGTAAGGGCAGCGTCTTAACTGGATAGAAGGCGAATTCCGATTCGCCTTCGGTCTCATAGCCACTAGACCACCGGCCCGGGTGATTTATATACCTTTATCCGAATTCTATATATTTAAAAAGCGCATCAGTAGTCTAGTGGCAGGACACGGGCTTCCCAAGCCTGTAATGCGGGTTCGATTTTGGTTGAAGTCGGCGAAGCCGGCTTCTCTCCAGCGCAACTCCCGCCTGATGCATTCTTTATTTCTCTGTCCAAATCTCCTTTATGGTCATGGCTTTTGAGGTCCTGAATAAGCTCAAGTGGAAGGGCGGCCTCAAGAGGTGCGAGATAATAATATTGCACAGAGGCGCTCCCGGAGACAGGAAGACAATCCACGGCTCCCAACTCACAGGCCTGGACAGGCACTACTTCTACTACTCGGAAAGAGGGAGGGAGACCACAATCCCTCTGCACAGGATACGCGAGGTCAGGCTAGAAGGGGAGACCCTGTGGAAAAGGAAAGAGAAGCCAGAGAAGCGCGATTAGGACAGGCTGGTGGACAAGGTATATCTTCAGGGAATTCCTTCCCAGGAAGGTCAAGGATCTGACAAGCCAGGTGCTGGAGAAATCTGGGAGCCTGAACCCGCTCTTGCCCCGGGGGTAGAGTCTGTTCCCAAGGTAAATCCCTATCAGGAAGACCCCTAACCAAGGGAGAACAGGCACGTAATCCACGCTGGAGAAGCCTGCCGGCATAAAGCCAAGCCACGAAAGCCACGGGAAGCCGAAGGAGAAGGTCTGGAGAAAGATCCCTGCAAAAATGAGAACATGTCCCAGCAGGAGGTTAAGCAGCCTGAATCTGACAAGGAACTGCCCCAGGATAATGGAAAACCCTATGAGGTGGAGGATTCCGAAAAGCACGAAATTTCCCGGGATGAATATCCACGTGACAAGAGTTATGAGCATCCCTGCCCCGAAGATTTTTGCGCCCCTCAGAAAGTATTTTTTGCGGATTTCATGGGAGGGTCTGCTCCTGACCCTGGAATAGCTGAGAGTGAGCGATACTCCTGAAAGGAGGATGAACATGGAGACCACGACCCTTGCGAGAACCAGCCAGAATCCCGAGTACGCATCCATTTCAAAAATCCCGAAGAAAGCGATGTCAGTCACGAGATTGGAAACTATCATCAGGATTATAGCTACTCCGCGGAGGGAGTCTATCTCCCAGAAACGACCGGATTTCATGAAGAAATTTTGGATTGCTGATAGATTAGCCTTTGCTTGAGCACGCTATTATGTTCCCCTTCACAGAGAACTTCACGGGCAGGAACTTCTCTATCACAGCCATGTTCGTCTTCGCGTGCTGCGTGACCTCTGCCACGCTCACCTCCGACTTCCCCGTTGCAAGGGCCATATAGGGAAGAATCTGGTCAGCCATCCACTCGTCCAGGCACGCCCCCGAATCTATCTGCTTCTTCAGGAGAAGGGCGGCCACTTCCCCCACCCTTTCGGAGGGCTTTCCCCTCTCGCCCACCGAGCTTGAGCCAAGGAAGCAGTTCCCGAAGAAGGATGCCAGGGTTATGCTGGAGCCTGTGGAAAGGGAAGGCACGTATTTGGACCTTTTGTCCAGCTTGCCCAGTATCTTTTCGGCAGCTTCAAGCTGCCTTTCCGCAACGCGGCTTTTTTCAAGGTCTTTTGACGCAGAGCTCCATGCTTCTGTAAGTATATGCTTGCCCCTGGAGGTCAGGCTGATAGGTATGAGGGAAGGGACAGGCTTGACTATCACCCTTATCTTTCCGGCCCCTTTCGGGTAGAACCCGTATGCAAGGGTTTCAGACTCGGCATTCACGCCCATCTTGCCCAGGAACTCGCAGAAAACGTGACGGAAATAGCCGGTTGTGGGGCTCCATGAGACATGCGTCCCTCCGATTATCTCAATCGTAAGCTCCCTTTCTGCAACCGCAGCGGGTATCATGAGGGTCTGGAGCACAAGGGTCACGGAGCCGGCAGTCCCCACATTGACATAAAGGCTGTCCTTTTTTATATCCCCGGGATGGAATTCAATCTCCTTGGACCCTATCAGAAGGCCGCTTGTTTTGGCGTCACAGAGCTTGGCTGCCGCCTCTATGCCTTTCAGGTGCTGGGCCTTCAGGCCTGGGACAGGCCTGCGCTTCCTTATGTTGAAAATCCTGACAGGCTTCCCGGTAACGCATGAAAGCCCCACCGCTGTCCTTATTATTTGCCCTCCTGCCTCGCCTTCAGAGCCGTCTATTTCTATAATATTTGACATAATAAGAGATTGTTTTCGCTATACTTTAATCTTGTCCCCGTTTGCAGGGGCAAAGGCGTCAAATCCCATCCCTTTCAGCTCCCCGGCAAACTCCGGGTTCTTGTCACCATGCACTAGGATGATTTTCCCTGGATTGGTCTTCCTAAAGAAATCTATCAGATGGTCATGGTCCGTGTGGGCAGAGAAGTCCAGCTGCTCCACCCTCATCTTCGGCTTGATGTCCAGGCCCTCGTTCACATACCTTCCTGTGTCCAGGAGCTTCCTCCCCACGGTCCCCTCGACCATGTAGCCCGTGATGGCGAGGGAGCAGTTCTCCCGTTTATGAAGCTTCTTCATGTAGTATCCTATGGGCCCCCCGTTCATCATCCCGGCTGTGGTGATGATAATGCAGGGCTTGCTCAGCAGGGCCTCCCTCTGCGAGGACCTGGTTATCTTGTGCGCCTTCCCGAAGGCCTTTTTCAGTCTCTCTGGACCCTTCACGGATTCTGGATAGGACATGACGATTTCTGTTGCCTTTATCCCCATCCCGTCCAGGTAAATATCGAACCCCATGTCATAAAGGATGAGCAGAAGCTCCTGGGTCCTTCCCACGGCAAAAGTCGGGAGCAGGAGAGCCCCATTGTTGTATATTGTTTCCTGCGCTATCTCCCTCAGCCTGTCCTCCACAGCAGACCTTTCGGGATGATTTTTGTAGGAATATGTGGCCTCGGTTATGACAACATCTATGTTCTCATACTCCATCGGAGCTGCCTTCATGAGCTGGGTGTCCACGAAGTTTATATCTCCTGTGAACATCACCCTTTTACCTGCGGAGTTTATTATATGGGAAACGCTTCCGGGGACATGCCCGGAAGAGACGACCTCCACAACAGAGGAGCCTATGCGCTCTCTATGTCCAAAGTTCACTTCCTTCCTGAACTTTTCCATCTCCTTTATGTGCTCCGCCAGATAGAGCGGCTCCACATTATTCCTGTCCTGCACCTTGAGGGAATCCCTCAGGAGCAGTTCGCACAGGTCGAATGTTGCGGGAGTAGCAAGAGTGGGTCCCCTGAAGCCCGCCTTGTAGAGACCTGGAACGAACCCGGAATGGTCAAGCTGCGCGTGGCTGAGGAGGACGGCATCTATGGGTACGCTGTGCCTGAGCGGGATTCCGAAATTCTGCACCTCAATCCCGTGGTCGAGAAGGAATTTCTCAGCGCCTGCATCAAGAAGAACAGACAATCTTCCAACCTCTCTTCCGCCTCCAAGCACAGTAATTTCGGACATTCAAACACTCTAAATAAATACGCCAAAACAATATATATTATGTCCTACGTTGATTTAAACTACCTTCCAAGAAACGATTTGGTGTGCGAATTCTACCTGGAGCCGGCCAAGGGCCTCTCGATAAAAGAAGCGGCCGAGCACATAGCGGGAGAATCCTCTGTGGGCACATGGACGGAAGTCTCCACATCCACTCCGCGAATCCGGAAGATGGCCGCAAAGGTTTTCTCCATAAAAGGGAATCACGTGAAGATAGCATACCCCCAGGAGCTTTTCGAGCCAGGGAACATGCCCCAGATTATGAGCAGCATAGCGGGGAACATCTTCGGGATGAAGGCTGTGGAGAACCTAAGGCTCAAAGACATAAACTTCCCGAAGGATATTGCGAAGTCATTCAAGGGGCCTGAAGTGGGGCTGGATGACTTGAGGAAAATAACGGGGATAAAGGGAAGGCCGATACTCGGAACCATATACAAGCCTAAGCTCGGCCTGAATCCGAAGGAGATGGAGGAGCTTGCATACAAGGTTTATTCCGCTGGCCTGGATTACACGAAGGATGACGAGAACCTCACCTCAATGGGCTTCAACAGGTTCGAGGACAGAGTCCAGAGAATCCTCGGCGTGGCTGACAGGATAAGGAGCGAGCAGGGGAGGACAGTTATTTACGCAGCAAACATAACAGCTCCCGCGCAGGAAATGCTGAAACGCGCGCAATTCGTGAAGGATCATGGAGGGAAGTGCATAATGATTGACATAATGACAGCCGGATGGAGCGGGCTCCAGTACATAAGGGAGCAGAATCTCGGCCTCATAATCCATGCGCACAGGGCGATGCATGCGGCCATGACAAGGAATCCGAAGCATGGGATTTCCATGCTCGCGATAGCGAAGGCGGCGAGGCTGTGCGGAGTGACGGCCCTGCATGCGGGCACTGTCGTGGGGAAGATGGAAGGCCCGAAAGAAGAGGTCATAGCAATTGACAACTTCTTGAAGTCAGACTTCTATGGGATGAAGAAGGTCATGCCCATAGCTTCGGGCGGCCTGCACCCGCGCCTCGTCCCGGACCTCCTGAAGATCCTCGGGAACGACCTGGTGATAACATTCGGCGGGGGCCTGTGGGGCCATCCTGGCGGGCCAGAGTCAGGGGTTCGCGCAATAAGGCAGGCAGCAGAGGCCGCAGTGCAGAGAATCCTGCTGGAAGAATACGCGAAGACGCACACGGAGCTGGCAGAGGCTCTCAAACAGTGGAACTAGCCAAAAACCCTCTTGGCCTCCCTCTCAAACAGCTCCCATGTCTTGAAGTCCAGAGCCTTCGGATTCTTCTGTCTTATGAGGGAGATGGCCTCCTGGTCTATCTCCAGTGCGCTCGCTCCAGAGAGATAGCCTATGTCCTGGCACACAATTCTTCCTGCGTTAGACCTGCAGTCGCAATACTGGGTTATGTTCTTAAGGACTGTTATGTATGCCACCCTTCCTGGCTTGAAGGAATCTATCACCTGCTTTGCGGCCTGCGAGAAGAGGCGGAAGCTTTTTTCCGTGTCTGCAGGATTGGACTTGAGCGCGCCTGCGGGACAGGTCTCTACGCAGCATTGGCAGCCCGCGCACTTCCTCTCCTCTATCTCCACTCCCGCGTCAGTGACGTGGATGGCATTGCAGGGGCACACCTTCTCGCAGGCGCGGCATTTCCTGCACCTGTCCGAAACATGCCTGGGCACCATGGGACTGTGTATCTGGTTCTTCGACTCGTCGTTCACACAGCCCATCCCAAGGTTCTTTATCGCCCCTCCGTAAGCAGTTATCTGGTGGCCTTTGCCGTGGTTTAGGACAAGAAGGGAATCTGCATCAAGCACGGCCTTCGCTATCCTGAACCCGCCCTTTATCTCATAATCCTCATCCCTCGCAATCACGACAGGGAAATCCCCGAACCCGTTCTCTTTCGCGACCTTCATGTACCCTTCGGGCGTTCTCCTCGCTCCCTGATAAAGCGAAGTCGTGTCAACAAGGAAAGGCTCGCAACCGGCCTTCTTGAGCTTGTCAAAAACCACCCTCACATCCTGCGGTGAAAGATGGGTCTTGTTCCCCCTCTCTCCCATGTGTACCTTTATCGCGACCCTTCCCTCAAGCTTGGGAATAGGAACATCCGAAATCCTCTTGTAAAGCATAACCCATCACATACCCAATATAAGAGACCTGATATAAATAGATATATACGGTGATGGCTTGCAGGGACTTTACGAAATAAGGATTCACGGCCGCGGAGGCGAAGGCGTGAGGATGGCTGCCCACGTGCTCGGAAGGGCGGGCTTCCTCTCTGGCCTCAGGACGCAGGACTTCGCGATATATGGCTCGGAAAGGAGGGGCGCGCCCATCGCTTCGTTCTGCAGGCTTTCCAGCGAGAGCATACTCACTCGCGGTTACATATTCAACCCGGACGCCGTTATTGTGCTGGATCACACGCTTGACAGTGAGGTCTGTCTCAAAGGAATGAAGGAGAGCGGGAAACTGATAGTGAACTCAGAGAAGCCTATCCCCAAATTCCGGAACGCGGTCTTCGTGGACGCCACCAAGGTCGCCCTGGATAACATAGGAAGGCCGATACCTAACATCGCGATACTCGGGGCCTTCCTGAGAATCACGGCTATCCTTCCGCTGGAGAAGCTGAAGGAGGCTGTGAAGGAAGAGATGGCGGGAAGCCACCCGGAAGCAATAGCGGGAAACATAAAGGCATGCGAGATTTGCTATAGTATGGCCGGCGGGAGCCAAGCAATCCCCGCAGGCGGATAATTATGCTAGGATTCATTTTCGGCTGGCCCAGGAGGATAAGGAAGCTCAGGAAGAGATGGGACAGGCTGCGCGAAAAAAGCCTGAAGAAGAAGGGGCTCGTGAAGAAGACCGCGCTTGAGAAGCTGGACATGACCGAGCAGAAGCTCAAGACCCTTGAGGAGCAAAGGATCACGAGGCTGGACAGGAGCCGCCTGGCGAGGGAAGTGGAACTCGACCTCACGGAGATAAAGGCGATGCTCCAGGCCACCCCTGATGAGATAATGCAGGCATCACAGTCTCCCTTAAGACAGCAGAGGCCATCCCAGCCTAATCAGTAAACGGTTATAATTTCCCGACATCCTCTGGCCTTATAATGGGTTTCTTGAACAGGGAAGTGTCCTCCGCAAGCCTGGGGCATGCGCAGTCCACCAGGCAGTCTATCTTGAGCCCTAATAGCTTCTCGGGCGTGAACTCTCCTGCAATAAGAATCCACGCGTTCCTGCCTTTCCTCTCCAGCTGTTTCTTGGCGGATTCCGCTATTTTGAGAGAGCCCTGCCCCTGTTTTGTGGAAACAAGAATGCCGAAGTTCTTTGCTTCTTTAGCCTTCTCAAGGTTTGCTGTGCGGATTTTTATGAGCCTGAACTTCTCCTTCTCCAGGCTCTCAAGCTTCATGCTCTCAAAATCCAAAAACAAGACAGGCTTGTCCACATTCTGCGCAATCCCGAGAGGGTGGAACCTTCCAGAGCCCAGGAAAAGAAAGCAATCAGCTTCTTTTTCACAAGCCTTGGCTGAGGAGTGATCGCATCCCAGAATCTGGCCGGGATATTTGGCTATCTTAGGTTTCCCTATTAGTATGCTCTTTCCGCGGGACTCGAGGAATTTCCTTACCGGCTCAAGGGAGTCCAGGAACTGGAGAGTGGTGAGGAGGCAGATTTTTTTGTAGAGTTCCATCCCCTTGAGGGATTTTTCCAGAAGGGGGATGGGGTCAAAACCCATCCTGTGTTCCTCATAAATCACGGGAACCTGGGTCTTCCCGAGTATCTGGGAATGGCCGAAATGTATTATCAGGTCGCATCCCAGGGATTTGGCCTCCCTGTCCAGGATATCGCATGCTCCGTAGCAGGTCTCCAGGGAGAGGAGGATTTGAGCCCCGGATTTTTCCAGGGCCTGAACTATCTCCTGCGCCTGTATCTTGAGGCCTTCGGGGAGCTGGAGCAAGACGCGCCTGGTTTTTCTCCTCCTGATTTCCACTATCAAGCGCTCATAAGCCATGAGAAATAGTTGGCAGATGGGTTTATATTCCCGTTCGACCAAAATATAATGTAAATGAGAGATGTATGCGACCCAGCGACCCACGCAGATCAACTGGCTTTTTATGAGATGGTTTCAAATAAGAAACCTTGCTATATAGAAAGAGCCAAGCATTGGTTAAATCCTCTTCATACTCCTTATAAAGCGCTCCTAAAAATAGGAGTGGAAAGAAAAAAAGCAACAAACCTGGTTAGAAAATATGAGGTAGCATTTAACTTTTTAGATAGAAAATTACTAACACCGCTTACCGAAGCTGAATGTTCTGTGCGGAATGCATTAGATGAGCTTCGCGACGAATATCTCTTGTAAATCCCTCTCCAAGCCCCTATTTAAAACCCTTTCTGTCATATTATTCCCATGGAAAGGAAGAGCGACATATCCGGATTTCATGAGCTTCCCCCCAAGGAAAGGCTGGAGATTGTGAAGAAGTTCGCGGACCTGACAAGGGAAGAGGCGAAGCTCCTGCAGAAGACGGGAGCGCTTGACGGGAACACAGCGGACATGATGATAGAGAACGTCATAGGGACCACGGAGCTCCCGCTCGGGATAGCCACGAACTTCCTGATTAACGGGAAGGATTATCTCATACCCATGGTCATAGAGGAGCCTTCTGTCGTAGCCGCCGCCTCCTATGCAGCGAAGCTCGCGAGGCCCGCAGGCGGCTTTACCGCGAGCAGCACAGACCCCATAATGATAGGACAGGTCCAGCTGGTGAACGTAAAGAGTCCGGAGAAGGCAGCCAGGGACATAGTGGCGAGGAAGCAGGAGATAATAAAATACGCCAATGAGATTGACCCGTGCGTGCTCGTGAAGTTCGGCGGGGGAATGAGGGACATAGAGGCCAGGGTCCTGACAACGCCGGCAGGCAAGATGGTCATAGTCCATCTGCTTGTGGACTGCAGGGATGCCATGGGGGCGAACGCGGTCAACACACTTGCAGAGGCCCTTGCTCCTACATTCGAGGACATCTCCGGGGGGAAGTCCAGGCTCAAGATTATCTCCAACCTCGCTGACAGGAGGCTGGCAAAGGCTAGGGCTGTCTGGAAGAAAGAGGTTCTGGAGCAGGCCGCGAAAGGAGCCTTCAAGGGAGAGGACATAGTCAGCGCCATAATCGAGGCAT
>DATEYJ010000076.1:0-2342 GCA_035256265.1 archaeon | reverse complement strand
CTCCAATCCCAATATATGGCCTTTCTTTCATATCAACCCTCATATGTCCAGCGAGACCCTCGTCCTGTATCCCTCTTTCGTCTTCTCAAAGGCAAATTTGTAATAAGTGACCGCCTTCACCACAGTCTCCCCTTTCTCTTGCGAGGCCGCCTCTCCCCAGCACCTCGCCTTTATCCGCTTCTCAGAAATATGCTCTATCTCGAACTTCGAGAAGAACATGCCCTCGGTGTCCACTGCCGCTATCAGCTCCTGCAGCCACGCTATCATGAGCTTTCCCGCATCCTCTGCTTCCGCCTCTATCAGCAGGGCTTTCTTTGGCCTCACCTTCTTGATATGGCATATCACCGTGAACATGGCTTCAGCTGCGTTCGCAAAGACCTCCTTCAGGCCCTTCCCGTACGCCTCGAACATCACGTCTGATGTGAGGTCGTCTATGAAGCGGTACTTTTCCATGGAATCACCAATAGGCAAGCAAGCTTATTTATATTTCCCTTGCACAGTTAAAAGCCATGAACAAGAAGTATGTTCTTGTGGGAAACAAGGATCTGGGGCTGCTTCACCCCGCTATTGACGAATTTTACTCGATTCCCGACAATATCGAAAGCAGATTCCCTCCAGACCGCATGCCTTCTCAAGAGGCCCGCTATGCCCTTATGCACGGACTGATGCAAGAAACGCAAAGATTCATGGCCATTCCTCCCTATTACTTCATCGCTCCTTTGGAAAAGAGGGACTTTTTCGAGATCAAGGGAACTGGCCTTGATGCCGTCATAAATGGTGTGAAGGCTTATGATGAAGATGTTCCCGAAAGCCTTATTAGAAACAAGTGGGAGCAGCTTGAGAAATTTGACTCGTTATTTTCAGGCAAATTACATCTGATTCCGGTGAAGTATCCTCCATATGCAAAAACACCGGTCAGCAATTTTAAAACGCGTAGGAGAACGCGCTAAACCTTAGGCACGGGGTGCCTGGCCCCGCAGGCCTCGCATTTCATTATTATATAATCGCCTTCCTTCACGAGCTTCGTGTCCGGCTTCTTGCATTCCGTGCAGAACACGTACGTCTTCGCATATTTGTCTATCTTGCTGTCCACAGCCATCTCAGAGAACGAACCTATCACGGTGAGCCTGGAGCCCTGCAGCTCCCCTGACGTGGCCAGCTCCTTCAGCAGGAACTTCAGCACATGATTCTGGTCCCTTCTCAGATGGGAGGCTATCTCCGTGAAGTTGGTTATTATGGTCTTCTGGCCCGCCCTCTGGATCTGGGACTTGGGAAGCTCGAAGCGCTCGCTGGCCTCGGCCTCCTTAGGGCTCTTTCTCAGGCCCCTCTTCAGCAGCTCCTCATACGCTGGCAATTCTGTCATAATCTCACATCTGAAATTGGTTTTCCGCTTTATTAATTAATATAAGGAACCGGCGCTTTTGCCGCCCTTTTTACAGGTTCCTGGATTCCAAGAAAGACGGCTTTATGCAATCCTGCCAAGCCGTCAATCCAGGGTCAGGTTTATATATCAGGAACGCAAATATATATAGTGCTTTTGGGGGACAAAGTTCACACTGATGCACTAAATAAGAAGAAAACGTAAGCTCGGTTTCAATTGCAGTTGAAGCCAAGCTGGGGGACGTTTTCGCCTTGAATTTGGCTTGTTCTGGTTACAAGAAATTATAACCATAAAATAGTTGGACAACCCTATATAAACTGATTTCGATTCCCGGAAACATACGTCAAAAAACATATATTCGGGTATAGAAATCGGCGAAGGGTTGGAATGACGACCTAAACCAATAGGAGCAAGTCGTCTGACTATTAATAATAGGAGGGGGAACATGGAATCTTTCGTTCAAGAGGTAATGCAAAGGAGCGCCTCTGTGGACCCGACAGCCGGTGAGGCGGATGCAGCCACAAAGCTCTCGAACAGCATCCAGGACGAGTTCGGCATCAGCGTGAAGGATGCGAGGATACTCGTTGTCGGGACAGGCGGCGCGGGAAACAACTGCGTGAGAAGGCTAAGCGAGATGGGGATAAAGGGCGCCACGACAATCGCCATAAACACCGACGCCAAGCATCTCTCTGTCACGAAGGCCGACAAGAAGCTGCTCATAGGAAGGGACCTCACGAGGGGCCTTGGAGCAGGAGGCTTCCCTGACGTGGGAAGGAGAGCCGCTGAGGAGAGCGAGAAGGACCTCAGAAAGCTCGTGGAAGGGGCTGACATGATATACCTTTGCGCAGGAATGGGCGGCGGGACAGGGACAGGAGCCGCACCGGTGATTGCAAGGATAGCAAAGGAACTAGGCTCCATAGTGATAGGATGCACCACCATGCCCTTCAAGATAGAAGGCGCC
>DATEYJ010000075.1:0-2421 GCA_035256265.1 archaeon | reverse complement strand
CTCATCTATCTGGCCGTCGCAGTCTTCATCTATCCCGTTGCAGAGCTCCTTCATGCCGGGGTTCAGGTTCTTGTTCGTGTCATTGCAGTCATCGGCCTTGCAGTATCCGTCCCCATCCTTGTCCTCGCACACGGTGAACGGGATTTCCTGGGAAGCTATCTCCGAGCCTGAGGACAGCAGGACAACATCGAGCGTGTACCCCCCTGCATTCGAGGGGGCCTTGAGCTTGGTGAAGCTCGAGACATCCACCTTGATGTATTTCTGGGTTATCTCCTGGGAAGAGGTGGTGGCAGAGACTGTCCTGGACTGGGTATTGAAAGAGACCTGTATCGTCGCTCCCGTGGAGTCCGGGTTCTTGGCAACGGAATACGAGCTCACGGTCTGCTGGCATTCGCCGGCAAGGCATTCCGGAGGCTTTACAAGGGCTGTTATCCTGTTGGAATCGTTGAAAACGTATGGAAGCTGGGATTCCGAATAGCTCTTTGAGAATGGGGTATTGTAGCTCACGCTTGCCTGCTGCGGAAGGGATGCGGAAGACCATGACTGGGATTTGGAGTCCTTGGAGCTGGTGTATGCGCAGAGGAAATTGCCGTTCGGAGGAAGGTAAACTATTATGTACGTGGTCCCTTGGACAATGGAATCGAAAATTATCTCCCCCGTCGTTCCATTAGCGGTGAAGCCCGATGTGAGGCGGGTGGTGCCTGCGTAAATCCCGCCGCAGGAGTATGGCTGCGAGCATCCGCCCTCCACGAACTTCTGGTTGTTCGGCGCGGTCAGGCTGGACTCGTCAAAAGGCTCTATAGTGACCTTTTTTTTCCTACCTCCCGGAATATCTTCAAAACCTTGGAGAGTCCTTTTCACCCAGCCATTGGGCTGCGTCGCCTGTCCCATGTAGTCCGAGCTCCCGCAGGCCATCCTCATGGTCGTCTGGACGCCATACTGGATAGCAGTGTTTATCACCTGCAGCCATCTTGTGTCAGAATTCGCGCTGAAGGGAGGGGTTATATCCTCGGCGGCATCGAATATGAACTTCAGGCCTTCCCCTGCATTCACGCTTGACTGCATGTCAGTGGAAGTTACGCTCCAATAACAAGGATATGAAGGTGAAGGCCCGCACAGGTCCGCGCAGTCGCAGCTCCCTGTCGAATCGCAGTCCTGGTTTCCGCACGTCCCCTCGGCGCTCAGCCTGTACCAGAAAGCCTTTTCCGGATATTCATACCAATTGCTTACACCCTGCGCGGTTATATTGTACGTGAAGGCATACTGCTTGTACTGGTAGCTCACTCCCGAGAGATAGGGCTGCATGCTGAGGGATTGCGCAGAAGTGGAATCCCGTATGCTGGCCTTTAGCTGGGAGTCGGCAGGTATGGCTGTGTCAAAGACGACCTTGAGGTAGCCGCTGAAGGGCGTGCCGGGAGCGTATGCGGCCTGGACGTTTCCCGCGTCTATTGTTGTCGCGGAAAGGGCAGGCCGCGCTGACGCCAAAACCAATGCTGCCGCAAGCACGAGGACAATGGAGCAGGATTTCCGCATAGTATATAGTTGTCCCCGCATGTATATAATTATTGGAAAACGTGGAAAGGAAGTGAAAGAGAAAGAAGGTGTCAGCAGACACCTTCAAGCCATCGTTCAGTATCTGTGTTCCTTTTCCGTCCTTATCATGCCCCTCTTCCTCTTGTATTCAAGAGCCATCTTCTCCATGCATTCCTTGCAATATACGGGCTTCTTTCCTTCGGGCCTGAAAGGGACGCGGATTCCTTTTCCGCATAAAGAGCAGTTCGCCTTCTGGAGCCTCCTGAAAAGATGGTGAGTCCTCCCCCGCCTGCTGCGAGCGCGCTTGTTTATCATGGCTTTCTATTTGGAGGATTGGCTAAAAAGCTTCCCCCTTATTTAAAAACCCACGACAATACTGAGTAGTGATACCATGGCAATGAGAGAAAAGCTTCAGCGGATAAACGACTACGAGTGGCTGCTCCCGAAATCCGTGCGTAAGGAGATGAGGGTTGACGCGAAGGTTATAATGAACAAGGCCCTCATAGACTCCGGAGACGACTCCGCATTCGAGCAGCTCACGAACGTGGCCACGCTTCCGGGCGTGGTGGAGCCTGTTGTAGGCTTGCCGGATATGCATTGGGGGTATGGGCTCCCAATGGGGGCTGTGTCCGCTTTTGACGAGAAGGAAGGGATAATCTCCGCGGGCCTTTGCGGCTTCGACATAAACTGCGGGGTCAATCTTATCCGTACGAATCTCACCGCTGACGAAGTCCGCAAGCACATAAAGGAGCTCGTGCCCGCGCTCTTCAAGGCGATACCCTGCGGTGTGGGAGCAACTGGGAAGCTCAGACTCCAGCCAGCAGAGCTGAACGAGGTTCTCACGCATGGGGTGAAGTGGGCGGTTGAGAAAGGCTACGCCACAAAAGA
>DATEYJ010000074.1:0-3513 GCA_035256265.1 archaeon | reverse complement strand
AGTCCTTCCTGAGGCGCTTGTTGGATGGAAGGCGACAAGAGTCGCCTTCTTTCGAATAGACGGAAGGCGTCTGCGGACGCTTTCTTTTCAGAATCGGGTGCGGGGTCATGGACACTAGAATGGAACTCATATCGAACTGCTTTGACATAAGGGGGTTCAACAAGAGGTGCAACTTCCACGGCTGTGCCAAGGCGCCGGAAAGGGAGGCCCTCATAATGGAGCTTGACTCTAAAAGGCAGCAGAGGAAGGAGCTTGTGTCCCTGTACTTCTGCAGCAAGCACTTCGACATCTGCATGAAGGATTTATTAAGCCATCTGAATAAGTTATGTGAAAGCGGCAAGAACGTGTACATGGAAACGTATGAGGCAAAAACTGGATAATAACTAAAGGTCTCAAAAATAAGAATAAGTTAAAAGAGCTTTTGAGCAAATGGGGTGTGGTAGCAATACCGCGGGGGCCTTTAAGGCCGCATTGGTAGCTCAGTCCGGGAGAGCACACGTAGATTCGCAGGCAACTGGAATCTTGTGAAGCTGAAGACCGTGGTGTCGTGGGTTCAAAAAGAGACTGAAGGCGTCAAGAGACGCTTTCCTTCCTTGAATGTCCCACTCACCCCATATGGCAAAAATAGAGAAGGTTGCAAAACCGAAAGTCGAAAGTGGAAGGAAGGTGGAACTGAAGACAGAAGGCGTCAGCGGACGCCTTCCAGCCAAATCCGCCTTCAGGCCAATCGAGTGTAAGCTGCTGGAGAACAAGCTCGTGATCTCGAAGGGGTTTGACGAGCTGCTGCAGAGGTCCTTTGGGAAGTATGACGAGAGGAAGCTGGAACTGTCCTTCGTGGAGGCGATATACCTCCTAGAGAAGGGCAGAATCTCTGTGAAGAAGGGGAACAAGAAGCTAGGCTACCAGGAGCTCATGGACTTCGGCTTGGAGAAGGACAGGAGGCTGCACGAGAAATACATAGTTTACAAGGACATCAGGGAAAGGGGGTTCGTGGCAAAGACGGGGTTCAAGTTCGGCTGCGACTTCCGCGTGTACCAGAGGGGAGTGGGTGTGAAGAAGGGGCCCAAGGCGGCCTCTGAGCACACGAAGTGGATTGTGTACACGGTCCCGGAGGACTATGCGTGCTCGTTCGCGGAGCTTTCTCGGGCCGTGAGGCTTGCGCATTCCATAAGGGCGCAGATGCTGTGGGCGATAGTGGACAACGAGAACGACGTCACCTATTTCGAGGTGGTGAGGATAAAACCGTGAGTTAGCTTCGGGGAAAAGTATTAAAACACGCTGCTCAATATATGTGTGATTGCTCGAAGGTGGAACTTTAGAATGAAGGTGACAAGAGTCACCTTCTGACTCAAATCCGCCTTCGTCATAGCTGTCGGATAGCGTTAATGTCATAAGGTGTAAGGTATGGGAAGGATAAAGAGCGTTCCGGTGAAGAACCTCGGGGATGAGGAGATAGAGAAGCACGGGGAGGGCTTCACCACCGATTTTGACAAGAATAAGAAAGCCCTGGACAAGGTAAGGAAGATAAAGTCCAAGAGGACAAGGAATGTCGTCGCAGGCTACATAACGACGCAGATGAAGAAGGCCAAGAAAGCAGGCAAGTAGATTTGCCATTGCCTACTGCTTTAATGGAAGGCTTATAATCGCTTAAAGGATTTGGCAGTGAGAACATGGAAATAAAGGACGTTCTTGAGGAGCCACTTGTCGTGAGGCCGGGGGACACCGTGAGCCGGGTCGCTTCCAGGATGATTTCTGAAAGGAGGCATGAGGCGGCCGTCTTTGACAGGGAAAACAGATTCCTCGGGATAATCCTTGCAAGGGACATCGTGAAGAGGAAGGTGAGCGACCCCCACAAAACGAAGATAGACCAGTTCATCGTGGATGAGAGCCCCCTGCTTCCGGGGACAAGCGTAGAGGAGATCATAAACTCCTTCCTTGTGAATGACTACAGGACGGTGCCTGTGAAAAGCGGCGACCGTGTGATGCTTCTCACGAAGATGGACCTGCTCAGGCTTGTCAGGGGCAGCAGGGAGCTGAAAGGGAAGAGCGCCGGGGACGTCATGAAGTTCCCATACTGCATAAGCGCCTCCGAGTCGCTTTCCGCAGCCAGGGCGATAATAAAGGACATGAACGTGTCCAGGCTTCCTGTCCTGGAGGATGGGAAGGTCGAGGGGATGATTGACACGCTTGACCTGCTGGCCGCTGTCGTCAGGGGAGAAACAGACAAAAGGGGCGAGCCTGACGAGGAGAGGACGCACCTGGACGGGATAGCCGCTTCCGCCTTCATGAGGAAGAATTTCCCCACGGCAGAGCCCGGGACCAGCCTTGCGGACGTGATCGACTCGATTGTGAAGAGCCAGTCTGCTGTCGTCGTGCAGAAAGGGGGGAAGCTTGTCGGGATTGTCACGCCGGGGGATGTGCTCAAGCTTCTCGGGAAGGAGGTCAAAGGCGCGTACGTTACCATAAGCGGCGTCGAGGATGAGGATGATTTCATCAAGACAGTGATATATCAGGAGATCGAGACCTCGCTGAAGAAGATAAACAGGATTTATCCAGTGAACTATCTTGTCGTGCATGCGGACAAATACGGGACCGGCAAGAGAACCAAGCATTCCATCAAGGCCAGGCTGGCCACGGAGAAGGGCTTTTTCTTCGCGCATGCCCATGCATGGGACCTGACGAAGGCTGTCAAGGGGGTGCTGGCGAACCTGGAGAAGGAGATAATAAAGAGGAAGGAAAAGTCCGGATTCTGACGGCGGGAATGCTTAAATAGCAGGCCTTCCATATTTAATTCCCCTGTGGTCTTATGAAAAAGCCGAAATTCCTGGGAAACAGCGTCTTCTACATAATACTCGGGGTTGTGCTGGCGGTGGGGATAAACTGGGGGCTCGCGCTCGCCCTGGGGACGGACATGCCAGTGGTCGCAGTCGAGTCGAACTCCATGGTGCCTGCGTTCTCGCAGGGAGACATACTGGTCCTGCAGGGGGTTCCCGCCTCGAGCCTCAGGGTCGGGGAAATAATAGTTTTCTCGCCTTCTCCAGGGCAGACGCCTGTGGTCCACAGGATAATAACCATAAATCCGGATGGAACATTCCAGACAAAGGGGGACAACAATAACGGCCAGCTTCCCTTCGAGAGGAGCATCCAGGCCTCGCAGATACACGGGAAGGCCGTGCTCATAATCCCCTACCTGGGGTGGCTGAAGATAGGCATGATGCAGTACGCGCTCCCGAATCTGCTGTGGATTGTCATGGGAGGGGGGATACTGGCGTTTATATATGTGGGAGTTAAATTGTATAGGGGAGAGCGGATTATCGGGTTGGGGCTGAAAGGCTCCCGGCTTTTTGACTGATTTAGGCGATAGTATGAATTTCTGTGACAAGTGCGGCTCGGTCCTGGTGGTGCAGAAGGACAAGGACAAGATGATACTCGTGTGTAGGAAGTGTGGGTACAAGCTGAGGGACTACAAGCCCCTAGAGATCTCGGAGAAGATGGAAAAGGACCCGCTGAATG
>DATEYJ010000073.1:0-2150 GCA_035256265.1 archaeon | reverse complement strand
GGGCGCAGGCACGCAGACGGTAGGCATAGAACCCATGCTCCTGAACATCTTTATCGTAAACCCCGAGCCGCGGGGCAACGTGATATCGCTGCCGTCCGGGGAGTTCATCGACCTGAAGGTGGCGGTGTTCTATCCCGACAACACCCCGGTTGCTGACGCATTCGTGCAGGTAAGGGTTGCGGACCGGATAGTGAACCTTACGTATGCCGGCTTCGGCCTTTATAGCATGTCGGGGGTGAGGTTCACGAAAGACGAGGCAGTGAAGATAGCCCAATCCACAATGTTCATCCAGGCGCAGGACAGCCAGGGCAACTATGGTAACAAGAGCGACATAGAGCTGGTGGTTGGCGCCGGGGAGTTCAACTGGTGGTGGTTTCTCCTGATACCTGCAGGCCTGGCAATTTTGTTTGTAGTCTACCTATATATGAAATCCAAAGAGGAGCCCCCTAAGATACAGATACAAGAGAGGATAATAAAGCTTCCCACGGTGGAGAGGGTGAGGGAGGTGGTCTACAGGTCCGTGAGGATGCCCGAGCCGAAGGAGGATCCTGTGACAAGGCTCAAGAGGGAGATAGCAGAGCTCGAGGGGAAGAGCAGGGCGCTCCAGAGCGCGAAGGACCTTGCGGAGCAGCAGTATTACAAGAGGCAGATAGATGAGGCCACGTTCAACAACCTGATGCAGAAGTATGAGGAGAAGCTAATAGAGATGGATGCGGCGATCAGGCAGAAGAAAAAGGACCTCTGCCAGATGAGCTACGAGTGAGTTTATAAGTTGGGGGTTATAATTATTAATAGCCGCATTGGTCTACAGCAAAAGGCGAAAAAAGATGAGGATTACTACAGGAATCGGGGGGCTGGACAAGCTCATAGGGAACGGCCTTGAGCAGGGGAGCGTGAACCTCGTGACAGGAAAGACCGGATGCGGCAAATCCATCTTCTCGATGCAGTTCCTCGTCCACGGCACGAAAATGAAGGAGAAGGGCCTCTACGTAACCACGGAGGAGACCGCGGACAACCTGAAGAAGCAGGCCGAGAGCATAGGGTGGGACATCGGGACGCTGGAGAAGCAGGGCATGCTCAAGATCCTTGCCATAGAGCCCTTCGAGATAGACACCATCATGACAAAGGTCACGGAGGCCGCAAGGGTCTTCGCGGCGAAGAGGGTCGTAATCGATTCCCTGAGCATGTTCGAGCTCTACGTGGATGATCCATTCAAGACGAGGAAAGCGATATTCAAGTTCCTTGACAAGCTCAAGGAAGGAGGGTTCACCACCATAGTCACGGCGGAGATACCCGAGGACAGCAACAACCTCTCCAGGATGGGCGTGATAGAGTTCCTCGTGGACTCTGTGATAGTTCTCCAGTACCTCACCATAGCCAAGTACAAGAGGAGCCTCATGATAAGGAAGATGAGGACGAGCAAGCACTCCATGGACATACATCCATTCGAGATAGTCCCCTCGGGGATAGAGATAAAGAGCGTTTAATTCTTGGAAAGAAGGTGGAACTATGGACAGAAGGTGTCTCTTGACACCTTCCAATTGACCGCCACCTTCCAACAAACAATCCGCTAACCCAGAACTAATTTTATCCGTAGCTTATCTCCACGTAGTCCCCTTTGCTCTCCACAGTCACCTTGTGCATGCCTTCAGAAGCGGAAAGATTCCCCGTGAGGTTCGCCACAGAGCTGGAGAATACGTCCGAGAATCCTGCGGAAGAGCTCACATTGAGGACTACGGTCTTCCCGCTTATCGTGACATTCGCGATCCTGCTCGGTATATAAATGTCCAGAGTCACCTTCGCCGGGGGGCCCTGGGTATAGACAAGGTCCGCGGCGCTTGTCACCTGGCTTGCCGCATTCTTCGCGTAGGAAAGCGAGAGCTCCTCCCCTGCGCTCCCCTGCAGGGTGGCTATGTAAATCCACACGGGTATGGCAAAGGCTATGGCCAGGCCGAACACCATCATGTACTCAAAGGAGACCTGGGCTTTCATGATAGATTATTTGGTTCTTTTCATATAATAAGCGGATTTGGCTGATATGATAATCCATGGGGCAGATGTAAGCCAGGATGTAGTTTCAGGTACAGCAGCTCCTGTAACCTTTCCGAAATACAGAAACCAGGAGAACATACCTAGCATGGCCAGCATGG
>DATEYJ010000072.1:0-3661 GCA_035256265.1 archaeon | reverse complement strand
TCAGGTCTTTTGTCGGCTGGCCTCCTGTGTTCTCTATTATGAACCTGAGCTCCACCATTTCCCCGGCCTTTGCCGGATCAGGGCTCTGGCTTGCCAGAGACACGTTCAGGTTTGCTGAGTTCGGGCTGCTGACAGACGTATCAGTGGTCTGAGCAATAGATAAACTCGCAAACAAAGCGAATGATATCGCCATTAAGATGGAAAACAAAAGCGCTTTTGCTTTCATGTCCGAACACCTCCTTTCTTTTGCTCTATTCTCTCTATCTGGCCGTCTTTCAGGTAAACAATCCTGCCTGCATGCTTCGCCAGATTCATGTCATGAGTGACCATGATTATAGTTTTGCTGTCTTTCCTGTGTATTCTGATAAGAAAGTCAATTATGAACTGGCCTGTCTTGCTGTCCAGGTTTCCCGTGGGCTCGTCAGCAAGGATTATCTCGGGGTCGACTGCGAGCGCCCGTGCGATTGCGACCCTCTGCATCTGGCCCCCGGACAGCTGGGTCGGGAGATGGCCGGCCCTGTCCTTGAGGCCGACCAGGTCCAGCAGTTCCGCGGCCCTTTTCCTTGCCTTCGAATCGGCCGTGTCCTGGAACTCCATGGGGAGCATGATATTCTCCAAGGTCGTCAGCGTTGGGAGGAGGTTGAACTGCTGGAACACGAACCCGATTTTCTGTCCCCGTATCTGCGCGAGATTGGACTCACTTAGCGTTTCTATGTTCTTCCCGTCCAGGAAGATCTCTCCCTCGCTCGCCAGGTCCAGGCATCCTACAAGGTTCATAATTGTGCTCTTCCCGCTTCCGCTGGGGCCGGAAATCGCCAGGAATTCCCCCTTCTCGACATCCAGGCTGACGCCTTTCAGCGCGGACACGTTCACTTCCCCCATCCTGTACGTCTTCGAAACTTTTCTGAGGCTTATTATCGGCTTCATATGTTGCACCCTGTTACACCACACCTCTGCTGAAATTCCTGGTGAAATCTGTAAGGTTGTCCGGCCTTGCAAATTCCCTTCCGCCAGAAGGCCCTATGACCCTGAAGCTCATCAGCAGATAGAATAGGCCAATCCCTATCACAATTCCGATCAGGATTCCTATAATCACGTATTTAGTCCTTTCTTCCATGAATCTCATTGCCCCTAAGTTCTTGGGCATGAAACGGAATATCAGCTTATCGTGAAACGAGGTGAAACGAGAAACCAGATGAAACTGGTTCGGGAAAACTATTTAAATCCCACACTGCTTTTATTCTACATGAAGCTGAAAAGGCATGACTGGCACTTCATTGTGATGATATTATGCTTCATCTACGGAGGAATCTCCCTGCTGTTCTTCTTGATTCAGATGTCCCCGTTCATGAATACCAACGGGGGACCTGGGAGGGGATTTGATATCAATACATCAGACAATTTCTCAGGACCTCCCGACGTTATCGCAGGCAACTTTTCGCGCAGGGTATTCCTTGAGCCTGAAATATCAAGGTTCTTCTACCTGATTATTTTCGTCTCCCTCTTCGGGTCGTTCATTTCTATAATGGCGGGACTTTCCCTCTTTAACCTCATCAGGAAGAAGGAACGGAAGGAGCTGACAAAGGGGCTGATTGACACCATGACCACTCCTGAGGAGAAGCTTGTCATCAAGATCCTGAATGAGAGTGGCGGGGAACTCACTCAGTCCGAGCTTGTAAGAAGAACCAGGCTGTCAAAGGTCAAGGTTCACAGGGTTGTCAAGCGGCTGGAATCCCTCAAGGTGGTGAACAAGTACTCCTACGGCCTGACGAACAAGATAAAGCTGAACGATTCTGTTTTTGAATCGGACCGAAAAAGCAGGGGCGTCTGAGCTTCTTCTGCCGTTCCGATTACCCATCCAGTACTACCTATCCTGCCACCAGAAGCAGTCCGTACATCACGGCCATCCCCAGAACAAGGAAGACCATCTGTACAAAAGCATCCCTAGAGAAGCCCTCGCAAACGTTCTTCCTGTGAAGCTCTGGAATCAGGTCCGTGGAGGCTATGTATATGAAGCCGCCTGCTGCAAAAGCCAGCAGGTAGGGATGCGCGCCCTCCACCGCTCCTATAAAAAGCGCCACAACGGTTCCTGCGACAGCAGTCAGCGCTGTAAGGAAATTCATGAAAAGGGCTTTTCTCTTTTTGAATCCTCCATGCAGAAGGACCCCGAAGTCACCTATCTCTTGCGGGATCTCGTGGAAGATAACTGCCAGGGTGGTTGCTATCCCTATGGGAGCGCTGGCGATATAGCTGGCTCCTATTATCAGGCCGTCTATGAAGTTGTGCACGCCGTCCCCGAAAAGGTTCATGTATGCAAAGGGGTGCGGATGCTGCTCAGAAACTGGCAGGTGGCAGTGCCTCCACTGGACCACCTTCTCCACAACAAAGGAGAATACTATCCCGAAAAGTATCACGCTTGATATCTGGACAGTGAATCCTGCATCCTTTATTGTTTCGGGGAGCAGGTGTATGAACGCGTCCCCAAGAAGGGCGCCTGCAGAGAAGCTGACGAAATAAAGGAGGATTTTGTTGAGGGTAGAGTCCTTGATTGCGAGGGTGAAAACTCCTATCAGGGATATCATGCTGACAAGAATCACGCTAAGCAGCGAATAGAGCCATGCCTCGAACATAACATTAATTGCGCGGTCTTTATAAAAAGATTTTACGGCTTCCGGCCTGCCTGCCTCTTGCCTAAGTATATGACCTGCCCGGGCTTGCTCCCGTCCCTGTACACCGTCACGCCCTTGCACCTGAACTTCCATGCGAGCATGAAGGCCTTCTCCGCGTCCTGGACCTTCGCGCCGCTCGGGAGGTTGACCGTCTTGGAGATGGCGTTGTCCGTGTGCCTCTGGAACGCGGCCTGGACCCTCACGTGCCATTCGGCCGGGATTTCTGTCGCGGTCGCGAAAAGCCTGCGGAAGGATTCCGGGACTTTTGCTCCTGCAAGGGTCCCTGTCCTTGAAACATGTTCCATCAAGTCTTTTGTCCAGAGGCCTCTCTCTTTAGCGACCTTCTCGAAAACGGGATTCGTCTCGGAGAACGTTTTTCCCATGACCGCCCTTCTTGAGGACAAAGCGAATACCGGCTCCATGCCCGGACTGCAGCCCGCTATCATGCTTATGCTTCCCGTTGGCGCTATTGCCGTGACAGTCGCGTTGCGCATGGGCCTCTTCCACCTGCTCTTCGGGAAGTTGGGGAAGGCCCCCCTCTTCTTGGCGATTCTCCCCGACTCATCTACCGCGGCGGACTCAATGAATCCCATCACCTTCTCAGCGGCCCTTACCGCCTCCTCTGAGGCGTAGGGTATGCCCAGCAGGATGAGCATGTCAGCGAAGCCCATGACACCAAGACCTATCTTCCTGTTCATTTTCGTGGCTTTCTCTATCTCCGGCACGGGGTGCCTGTTCGCATCTATCACGTTGTCCAGGAAGTGGACTGCTTTCCTTATCGTGCTTTCCAGTTTTTGGAAATTGATTTTCCCGTCAGAAACGAACTTGGAGAGGTTTATGGAGCCCAGGTTGCAGCTCTCGTAGGCGAGCAGCGGAGCCTCGCCGCACGGGTTCGTCCCCTCTATCTCCCCCAATCCCGGGGTCGGGTTCTTCCTGTTCATCTCGTCGAGGAAGACCATGCCCGGGTCCCCGTGGTGCCACGCGTTCTCCGC
>DATEYJ010000071.1:0-2805 GCA_035256265.1 archaeon | reverse complement strand
ATAAGCTGGGAGGCAAGCTCTTCAAGGCCGCGGCCATCATAGGCCTTGCAGGCCTGATTCTCCCCGACTACGCGATATGGCTCATAATAATCCCTGTCATTTTCGTGGCCGCCTACACGATTGCCTATTCTTACGTGGAGTTCCAGAAAGAAGAAAAACCCAGGCCTAGAAAATAGCTATTTCCCCGCCAACTCCGCCTTCTTTATACTGTAAATCCCCGAATCCCCCTTCCACACCTTCTCGGCTTCCAGGATTTTCAGCCTCTTCTTGAACAGGGGGCAGTCCAGCACCGTGGTTTCTATCTCCCCTCCTTCCCCGGAGGGGTTTATCTTGTACTTCTCTTGCAGTCCCGCAAGCTCCTTTATCATCCTCTTATCCATCTCCCTCCCCAGCCAGTCCTTGCCAAGGGGGTATGCGAAGACGCCTGAGATGATGACCTTGAATTCGGATTTCAGGAGTTCCTCCAGCAGGCCCACCTGCTCCCGTTTCCACAGAGGATTCACGCACTCCAGCCCCAGCTCCTTGCATATATTCCCTATCCTCTCGTACTGGTAGACCGAAGCCACAGCCCCTGTCACAATGCCTTCCAGGCCGAACTCCTGCCTGGCCAAGGATATCGCCCTCTTGAGGTCCTTTAGCTCTTTCTCCTTCTCACCCTTCGTACTGGCCTGCACGAGAGGGAGCCCTATAGCCTCTGCTTGGAGCCTCACGAGCGAGATGTTCGGGGTGTGGAACATGTAGCTCTCATTGTTCTCCGATAGCATGGAGATTAAGCAAACCACATCATTCCCATGCATGGCCTTGTACATGGCGAATGTGGAATCCTTCCCTCCCGAGAACAGAACGCCGAGTTTCATACTCTGTCTTTCCCGGAGCGCTTAAAAACTTTTTATCCTATAACTCATAAGCCAAGGTATGAACCCTCAAATCCCCAAGAAATTCCAGGACCGCTACATCCCTTTGGTGGACGACCCTGAGGCCTTCCTCTCCTCCCTCCTGAGCCAGCCACCCAAATCCTTCCGCGTGAACGCCTTGAAATCCTCCGCTCCCGAGGTCAAGTCCAGGCTCGAATCCTACGGATTTTCCCTCAAGCAGATGTCCTGGTATCCCGAAGCCTTCATATCAGACAACCCTGCCATAGGCGGAACGCTCGAGCACTTCCTCGGCCATATTTACATGCAGGAGCTCACCTCCATGCTCCCCCCTCTCGCTCTGCGAGCAGAACTCGAGCGCGGAAAGGCTTCGCCAACTTCGAACGGAAATCTGACGGTGCTGGATGCGTGCGCCGCCCCGGGCTCCAAAACCACCCAGCTCGCAGCCCTCATGCATAACCGCGGCACTATCATAGCGAATGACCTTAGCTATGAGCGCATACGCGCGCTCAGGTTCAATCTCGAGAAGACAGGCGTCCTCAACACCATAATCACGAACCATGACCTGCGCTTCCTCCCGCAGGATTTTCCAGCCAATTTTGACGCGATCCTTCTTGACGCTCCCTGCTCCTCCGAGGGCATGATAAGGAAGAACCCAGCCATCCTCGTCCGCTGGTCCGAGAGCGACATTATGAGTAGGGCCGGCCTCCAGAAGAGGCTCCTGCTCAAGGCGTGGGAACTGCTCTCCCCTGGAGGGGCTTTGGTATATTCCACCTGCACGTTCGCTCCTGAAGAGAATGAAGGGGTGCTGGACTTCCTGCTCTCCAACTCAGACGCCAAAGTCCAATCTATGAAGATTCCCGGCCTCAGGACCTCCCATGGAATCCCCGAGTGGAGGGGGAGAACATTCAGCCATGATGTGAAGAAATTCCTGCGCGTGTGGCCCCACCACAACGACACTGAGGGGTTCTTCTTGGCAAAGGTGAGCAAACCATGACCTCACAAAAAGACATCCTGGATTATTTCGAAGAGCGATTTGGCATATCAAAAAGCCTTTTCAAGAGCTTCAGGATATATGCGGACCAGAAGGGCAGGATATTCCTGTGCTCAAAAAGGCTTTCCGCGCAGAGCAGCGCAGTCTCCATAGGCATGCATATCGCGCGAGTGGGCAATGACATAAAGCCATCTACTAATTTTCTCCAGCTCTTCGGCAGGCACGCCACAAAGAATCATGTCTCACTAACTAAGGAGCAGGCCCAGGCATATGTGAAAGGGGAAGACATAGAGTTATCAGCACAAGATGTCAGCTCGAAGTCGGCGGAGCCGGCTTCTGTCCAAGTTTCAGATGGCTACATTTTGCTGAAGTATCTGGACTATCCCCTTGCATGCGGCATGCTGAAGGGGAAACAAGTAAAAAACGTCCTGCCAAAGGCGAGAAGGTCGAATGTGGAATTCTTATAACAAAGAAAGGTAATATCCATATGCCCCGCATAATCCTCCACGTGGACATGGACTCCTTCTACGCCTCCGTAGAGGAGCTCAGGAACCCGGAGATAAAGGGGAAGGCAATTGTGACGTGCATGTTCTCAGGCCGCTCGGAGGACAGCGGCGCCGTGAGCTCCGCGAACTACAAGGCCCGCGAGCTCGGAATACACTCAGGGATGACCATCAGGTCTGCCAAGAGGCTTGCCAAAGGCAAGGATGTGGTCTTCCTCCCCTCTGACCGCGAATATTACTGGGAGGTCTCAGGCCGCGTGATGGGAATCCTCAGGATGCACGCTGATAGGAGAGAAGGCGTCAGCGGACGCCTTCAGGCCACGTTCGAGCAGGTGAGCGTGGACGAGGCCTACCTGGATGTCTCGAAAGCCGGCTCCTGGGAGAAGGCCGTGAAGATAGCGGAATCCCTGAAGAAGAAGATTCAAGAGAAAGAGAG
>DATEYJ010000070.1:0-4044 GCA_035256265.1 archaeon | reverse complement strand
CGGCCTGTCTTCTCGTCCCTTGCGCCCAGCATGAAGGAGCCCATCCAGCCCGCGCGCTTGCCTGTCCCCCATGTGCCGCCCACTATGGCCAGGTCCAGATTCTCCATGGTGGGCTTCACCTTCAGCCACCCGCCAGCCACGCGCCTGCCGGGCTGGTACAAAGCCTGGAGGTTCTTCACCATCACGCCTTCCTGGTTCTCTTCAAGGGCCTTCCTGTAAAATTTCTCTGCTTTTTGAAGGTCCTTGGTTATGAGCTCCTCCGCAAGCTGGAATTTTCCAGTAACAGGACTTATGATGGATTCCAGTATCTTCCGCCTTTCCTTGAACGGAGCCTCGAAGAAAGACTTCCCGTTCAGGTGAATCAAGTCAAAGAAGTTCGCCTGTATCGGAATCTGTTTTATCGTCTCCTGTATGTCATACTTCCTGTGTATCCTCTGAGAAAGGGACTGGAATGTCAAGGGCCTCCCTGTTTTGGGGTCTATCGCGAGGATCTCCCCCTCTATTATGAACTCGCTTCCCTTCACATGCTTCCTGACAAGCTCCACAAGGTCCGGGAACTGCCTTGTTATGTTCTCCAGCCTTCTAGTGTAAAGCCATATCTTATCGCCTTTCTTATGCACCTGCACGCGCGCGCCATCATACTTTATCTCTATGGCACACTCCTCGAAGCTTTCCAAGGCATCCTGAAGGGAAGGGGATTTCTCCGCCAGGAGGACCTGTATGGGCTTCCCTATCTCCAGCCTGACCTTCTTCAGTCCGGCTATCCCGCTCTCCTTCGCTATCCTCGCGACCTCCCCGAAATCTCCTGTGAGGAACCACGCCCACTCTATGTCTTTCGTGGCTTCCTTCCTCTGGCCTTCTGGGAAGAAGGCCCCCGCAATCGCGTCCCTCACTATCCCTTCCGCCACCCCTATCCTGAGCTCCCCTAAAACTGTCCGCACTATGTACTTGGCCTCCTTCGCCTCTGAGGAGCCTATTATCTCCGAGACGAGCTGGAACTTCCTGTCCTGGGAGCCTTTCCCCTCCACCTCCGCGATCTTCTGGAGATTCTCAAAAACCTTTTCTATGGTGAGCCGCTTCCTGAAGAGGGTGGACTGCCTCTTGTTCCTCATGAGCTCCTCCACCACCAGCCCCAGGTCACCCGTCCTCTTGAACTTCTCCTCCACCTTCTCCACGGGGAATCCGGTCGCATTAGAAATAGTCTTCAGCATGAGCTGGTTCGCTATCCCGAGCTCCTTCTCGCTCCATATTGGGAAGACCTTTCCCTGCAGCAGAAGCACCGCCATCTCCATCTCCTCCGGCCTGGCCTCCATGAGAAAGGAGGCTATTATGCTGCTCTTCTTCAGCTTTGCAGAAGTCTTCTCCAGCTCCTCATAGGCGTCAGCGAGGCGTGAGTAGTGCATATCTTAATTTTGCATTTTGAGCTTAAAACAGTTGAATCGCCAAACCAATAAAAGCAAGCCCGGACAATTATTCTAAGTGAAAGCATGCCTGCCAAGCGTCCAAGAAAATCCTCCCGCAAAAGGAAGCATCATCCCAGGAAGCACAATAAAGAACATAAGCTGAGCCAGGAGGAGGAGAGGACGCTCTTCCTGAAGGAGCAGACCATACTCGCCAAGGAGAGAACCATCCTCTCGTTCATGAGGACGGGGCTTGGATTTATAACGGCCGGGTTCGCGATAATAGCGGCCACTGGCATACTCCAGAACTTCTTCAGCATGCACCCACTGACCCCATCCATAATCGGCTGGGCCCTCGTGGGTGTCGGCTTCCTTGAGATAATAGAGTCCTTCAGGAGGCTCAGGACATACAGAGACAAGATGAAAAAGATAAAGGTCGAGCTTGGGGACGAGGACATATAGGATTCTGGCTTGAAGGCGGATTCTGAAATGACGGCTTTCTCAATTCATTAGCCGCCTTGGATTGATGCCGTCTGTTTTTTCCGCCTTCTTTCTAGCGCTTCCTCTCCGAAACTGCTCCTGCCCGGCTTTGAGCCTACTGCCCTATGTAATCCCTGCAGCTGTCGCAAACCCATCTCCCGTTGACTATGGTTGTCTGCTCAGAAAATTCCCCGCACTCCTCGCATATCCCCTCGTCTTTCTCCTGCTCCTGGTAGGATATGGGCTCTGTCTCATTCCATTCGTGAGTGGTCTTTAGGCTGGGATCAAGGGGAAGCGCCATGAAAAGCGTCTTCGCCAGCGCCCTGTTCTTCTCGTGCAGCCAGTGGAAGGCCTCTGTTATGTAGCAGAAAGAACAAAGCGTCGCCTCCCTTGCCTTGTGGCAGCGTATGCATCTCAATATGGTGAGGTTCCCCTCCACAGAGCTGAAATGCTGCAAGAAAGAGCGGCTGAATCTCCTGAACTCACTGGAAAGCTTCCCAGGCAGCCAGCGGGTTATCTCGGCTGAAAGGCAGTCTGGACAGATGTAGCTCCACACAGGGTACTTGCAAATCTGGCAAACCGCTAGGGTCATGTGGCACACCTGCTTGTCTACAGTCCATGTGGGCAAAGTGGGAATTCATCAAATTGCTCTTCGCGGCCATATTTAAAGGCATTTCCGTGCTGGAAAATAGAGCATGGAATACATCGATTTGTGCCGACTTTTAAATCCTCTGGAGAATATATCCGATATGAAGGAAATCTTCCCGGGCGTGTGGAAAAAACGAGAGCTCATACTCACGGAAAACCTCACCCCCGGCTTGAGGGTGTATGGCGAGCAGCTCATAAAGGGGAAGAAGACTGAGTACCGGGCCTGGAACCCATACAGGAGCAAGCCCGCTGCGGGAATAGCCAGAGGCCTGAAGAATTTCCCTCTGAAGCCCGGAATGAGAATCCTCTACCTGGGTATAGCGAGCGGCACCACGGCCAGCCACTTCAGCGACATCGTGGGCAGGGCGGGCCTGATTTACGGAGTGGAAATCTCCGGCCGCTCCATCCGCGACCTGAATCATGTCGCGGAGAAGCGCGGGAACATAGTCCCCATCCTAGCGAACGCAAGAAGGCCGGAAGACTACGGCTGGGTGGAGCAGGTGGACCTGGTCTTCCAGGACGTGGCCACGGATGACCAGTCAGAGATCCTAATCCGCAACTGCGAAAGATTCCTGAAGCCGAAGGGCTTCGCAATCCTCTCCATAAAATCCCGCTCCATAGACGTCACCAAGCCTCCCAGGGAGATATACAGGAAGGAGATAGAGAAGCTGGAGAAGCACTTCCAGATTCTCGAGAAGATGGAGCTGGACCCATACGAGAAGGACCACATGCTTGTGGTGATGAGAAAGCTCTGACCTTCCGGCCACTACACCCGCATTACATATTATATGGCTGCACAAAATAATTAGTGATGAGAAAGGCCTTCGTGTTTTCCCTGGACGCGATAGTGGTGCTGGGACTGATACTCACGCTCACGTTCTTCCTGGCCTCCCTCTCGTTCAGCTACTCATCCCCCGAGCTGAGATACCAGAGGCTCTATTATTCAGGGAAGGACCTCCTTAACGTGATAGAGCAGGCCAAACTCAGCTCGGTAAGGGACGACCCTGCGGTGCAGGACTACCTTTCAAGAGGGATATTCACTGAAGAGGACATGAACAACACCATACTGGACGCCATAGGCTCCCTCTGGGCCAACGGCAGCATAGCGGAGGCAAGGAACCTCACGAACTCCACGTTCGCGTACATCCTCAACGGCACGAATTTCGATTACGAGCTGCTGATAGACGGCCAGGAGATACACGAGAAGAACACCACGGCCGAGACATTCCTCGCAAGGCTCTCTGCAATAGTCTCGGGGTACGATATCGGAAAGCCTGTCTCAGGGAACTGTGCACGCGTAAGGATAAGCAAGGCCAATAAGGTATCCTCCACATACCTCTACTTCGGAGGGTATGTGGGCGACGGGAACATAACGGCCAATTTGATTCTTCCCCAGTATGACAACATACTCGATGTCAGCATGGAGATGAACGCGGGGAACAACCTTTCCCTCTATGTGAACGGGAATTTCGCAGGCACCTACCTCAAGAGCGCCCTGGGGAACATCAGCGCGGAC
>DATEYJ010000069.1:0-15937 GCA_035256265.1 archaeon | reverse complement strand
AGGGGACTCGAAGAATGTCATCTGCCCGAGCCTGGGGCACCTATCTATCCCATGGACTGTCGCCCTGTCTGCAAATTCCAGCCTCCTTTCCTTTCCCATGGAGAGCCCGAGAGTCTGCTTATGCCGGTCATTCAGCATTGCCACATTTTCCGCGTTATCGATTGGCCTGACAAAGACCACCCTCGAGAAGCACGCTTCCGCGAGGCCCTCCTCTTCCGAGTAGACTACCAACCACTCGTTCTTCTCGGACGAGAAGACCTCGCCCATCATCTCGTACCTGCTCTTGATATTGAGAATATCCATCACCTTCCCCGGTTCCATCTCTCCCTTGGGAAGGATGGTCCTGCTGACCAGGCTGAGCTGCTCCGCAAGCTCCTTCGCAAAATCCAGGGCGCTTATCACACCCCCCCTCTCCACAAACACTGTGTGCGGAGAGGAGCATGCGTACTGGTCAAAGACGGAGACGTCCACGGCAAGCCTTTGCGCAATCTTCCTGGATTCGCCCAGGCTCTCCTTCCCTATGACAGCATAGGAATATTTCGGCCCGAATATTATGTCCTCTGTGCTGAACCTTTTCCTGAGGGACATTATGGCCTGCACAGCCTCATGGCCTCCCCACGCTATCCTCACGTCCGCGGCCATGGAAAGTCTCTCATTGGATTCCCTGTCATCCCTGTCCACAAGTATGACGGCAATGGTCTTCGCCATATCCTCCCCCCTCACGTTATCCGTGTTCACGTTCCTGAATGAATCGAGGAGCACGAGCAGCTCCCTGTAGGATTTCGAGGAGGCCTTGACTATGCTCACGTTCTTTGTCAGGACGCTCTCCAGCACGGAGAACAGTCCCAGGATAGGGACGTTCCCCGCGAGCCAGTGGACTGCCAGGCCTCTCGGCTGTGCATGGTAGAATTTCCCCTCTTCATTCAGCTTGACGAAGCCGTCCAGGGCAAGCCTGTTCCTGATGGCAGTGTCCAGCATCGCAGTCAGATTCTTCCTTGAAAGGAAATCCGCAAGATGGCTTATCCCAACCTTCCTGATTTCCGGATTCTTTGACCATGACTTCCCGAGCTCATCGAAAAACCCCATAATGTCATCTGTCCTCAAGCCATGGAGGAACTCCTGCCTTGACCTCATGTCAGAAATAATGCTGTCCAAGTCCTCTGTCTTCTCATCACATATCCTTCCCTGGAAGAACAGTTTCCTTATCATTCTCTTCCTCCTTCTGGCCTGAAGGCGTCTGCTGACGCCTTCTCTCCAAGCTTATCTCCGCAACCCTTGAGCTCTGCCTTCTCGGCCCTTGACTTGAAAAGGAACGCCTTGCCCCTCCCGCATCCGCAGCTCTCTGTCACAATGACTCCTATGTCATCGCTTATCACGGATATCCCCGGATAACTGTGCGGCAGTGGAGTGAGCAGCTGTATGAATCCGGGCTTCCCGTTTTCCACAGGCTTTAGAGTATGAGTGTCCCTTATTATGATTTCCGAATATGCAGGCACGTGCTTGAACCCGAACTCGCAGTCCGGGTATATCGTCCCGAGCTGCTCTGTCATCCCGTAGATGTCCGTTACCCCTTTATTCTCCACATTGAAGAATTCCGAAACGGATTTGTTGAAGTCCTCCTTGCTTATCCCGAGGTCCATGAGCTTCTTCCATCCCCCTATGTGAAGCACGCGGGAGGCGCTCAGCTTATTCAGAATATCTGCAGCCTCCGCATTCCCCTTGCTCCTCTCCATGACCCGATGAATAAGGAACGTGAATCCGAAAAAATATACCTTGCCCGAAGCCTCGGAAGCAGCCCTCTTCAAGGCTTCCATATCCAGCTCCAGATTATTATCCAGCACGAAGAACATACGCTTGGAGAATGGGAGCATGCCCCTTATGGCAGTCGCCCTCGAGGAGAGATGCCTTTCCTTGGACTTAACAGTCTCCGGGCTGTCGAACACAATGAAATCCTTTCTCTCATGCCCCATGAAGCTGGACATTATTGACTGGAGGGCCTTCACCTGCCTCTTTGCAGTCACGCTGTCCAGATATATCCTGCTCGGGACGCCTGAGGTGGAGCTGGAAGAGATGTCCCTGACTATTTCCTTCTCAGGCACGGAAACCAGCTTGAGCGTCTTGAAGAGAGAGACGGGAAAGAAAGGTATCTGTTCGAGGCTGAAACCGCTCTCTGGAATGAAACCTTCCTTCTCGCAGAATTTCCTGTACATCCCGCAGTTCCCGTAATGGAACCTTATGGCTTCCCTCATGGCCTCCATGAAAAGGCCCTCATCCCTCTGAAAGGCCTCCCTTCCCAGCAGCTCCTCAATCCTGTCCATGAGACACCTTCTCCAATATCCCCTTTATCTCCTCTTCTGAAAGCACGCACGGATTGGTTTTCATGCACGCATCATTTTTTATCTTCCTTGCGGCATCCTCCACGTTCAATTTTGGCCTGAAGGTGTCTGCGGACGCCTTCCCTCCAACTACGAATTCCTTCTTCTGGAATCCAATCCTCTGCATGAGCTCCTCCAGCCTGCGGATGAAATCCCGGCTGTTAACTGTGCAGGAAGAATCAAGCTTCTTGTACCTGTCTGTCTTTTGCATGTTCAGCTTCACGACCTCTGGAAGGAACATGCCCACGGCCTTCCCGTGCGGAAGTCCTGTCTTAGGCCCCACATGATGCGCAAATGCGTGCGCAGCCCCCACAGAGGCCGAGCTCTGTGCAAGGCCTGCAAGAAAGCCAGCCAGCTGCAGGCTCTCCATGGCATGCATATCGCCTTCGCAAGCCCTTTCCGCATTCATGAAAACCATGTCCATAGCCTTTATCGCAAGGCTGTCCGCCAAGGGATTTGACATCCTTGAAACCAAGCTCTCCACAGCATGCCCTATGATGTCCAGGCTGCTGCTCGCTATCTCGTGCCTGGGCAGGGAAGCCAAGAAGCCCGGGTCGAGAAGAACAACATCCGGGACAAGGTTCTCGGAGGTCAGAGCCTCCTTCTCCATATTATCATTTATCATGACAGAATATCTGCTCGCCTCAGAGCCTGTGCCCGGAGTGGTCGGAATCATGATAAGCCTTATCCTCCCGTCAGCAAGTCTCGCTGTTTTCGCGAGATCCATCACAGAACCCCCGCCTATCCCTATCACGTTCTCGTATTCGCCTTCCCTTACCTTTTCCTGGAAGGTCTCCACATCCGATTTTTTCGGCTCGGAGCTGAACGGGAAAATATCACCCTTCTCAAGAAGGGAACCGATCTTGGACCCATGCCTTTCCTGCACAGTCTTTGATATGACCACCAGATTCCTCTGGCCTTCCAGGCTCTTCAGGTAGAGCAGGGAGCTCTTCCCGAAATATACTGTCCCGGGGAAATTCACCTTCGGAAGCATAGAGAGAATGTCCATAGCTATCTCAGGAAGCTCCTCCTTATCTTTCCAGCCTCTGTCTTCGGCAGGCTCTCCACGAATTCCACATATCTCGGGACCTTGAAGTTCTCCAGCCTTGCCCTGCAGAACCTCATTATCTCCTCCCCGGATCCTTCTCCCACCACGAACAATTTCACAACCTCATTCAAGACATCATCCCTGCACCCCACTGCCGCACATTCCCTTATCCCCGGGAACCCGGATGCGATTTTTTCTATCTCCAGAGGCGAGACCTTCTGGCCTGCCACGTTTATCATGTGGTCCTTCCTTCCAACCAGCCAGAGATAGCCTTCCTCATCAAAATATCCCATATCCCCTGTCCTCAGCCAGCTGTTAACAATGGATTTTTCCGTTTCTTCCAGCCTCTTCCAGTAACCGTCCACCACATGCCTCCCCCTTATAATAATTTCCCCCATCTGGTTTGCGGGAATATCTTTCATTCCATCATCAACTATCCTTATCTCCACATTGGGCGCGGGCCTTCCCACGCTTTCCACCTTCTCCATATTCTCATTCAAAAGGTTGAAGCTGGACCTCGAGGCCTCTGTGAGGCCGTAGTACATGTACACTCTTGTCTCCCCCAGCATGCCCATGAACGGAAGGCTCGTCTCCTTCGGCATGAAGTTGGTGTTGGTCACTATGTACCTGAGATTCTTTGCGCATTCAGAAAGCCTGCATGAGTAATTCTCCACAAGCAGCTTGAGTATGGCAGGCGGGGATGAGAAGCTCGTGGCCCTCTCTTTAATCACCTTCTCCAGCAGTTCGTTCAGGTTTATGAAGTTTCGCTGAATCACGATCGTTCCGCCCTGCCTGAAATAGCAGTGAATGTGCCCTAGCCCGAATGAGTGGGTGTACGGGAGAGCGTTCACGTCTATATCATTCTCGGTTATGCCTATGAGCTGAACGATGTTATCCGTGGCAGCCACGACATTCCTGTGCCTTATCATCACACCCTTCGGCTCTCCAGTAGTCCCGGATGTATAAAGTATCGCGCTCAAGTCGTTCTCCGAAACATGCCTCTCCGCGTGCGGGCACTCTGGGATTTTCTCGCAGTCAGAGCATTCAGCGAATTCCAGCACTCCCGACCTCTTGAGCTTGTCAAGGAATTTCCTTCCGCTTATTATCAGCTTTGCGCCTGAATCCCTTGCCTTGAAAAGCAGGCTCTGGTCGGAGCTGTTGACATCCATGGGGACGGCCACGCAGCCTGCCTTGAGGATGCCGAAATAGCTAGCCACGAACTCTATGGAATTGTCAAGAAGGATTGCGACAGCGTCCTGTTTCCCGGTTTTTGTGCAGACGAAATCCCTTATCCTGTTTGCAATCCTATTCACCTCAGAATATGTGAGCCTTCTCTCTCCGGATATCAAGGCCTCCTTGTCCGGAAGCCTTGTGGCCGAATTCTCCAGAAAAGAGTGAATGGTTCTCATTTAGTCTCCTTGTGGTTCAGCTTCTTCTCCACCAGCTTCACGAATCCTTCGGGGGTCTGAATCTCCACTATCTCCTCCATCTCAAGCTGGACACTAAAGGCGGTCTCCACGCCGCTGACAAGCTGCATGTGGGCAAGCGAATCCCAGTTCTCGAAGTCTTCCTGCTTCTTCCCGAAATTGAAGTTCTCCAAGTCTCCCCCGAAAACTTCCAGAAAAACCTTCTTCACGCCGTCCCTGATTTCCTTCTCTTCCATGCAGGCCCCCAAGCTATAAATATGACTGTCGCTTAATATATTTAAGCATATAAACCCCAAAGTGTTAAAATCTTTAACTATGATAAAGCTGACTCCGGTCATAGAGAGGATACTTGGACTGATGGAGAAGCACAACCTCTCGAAGACCACTGACCTGGCAGAAAAGATGGACCTCACGCCGGCAGGCGTCCACAGGTACATAAAGCGGCTGAAGAAGGCCAAGGCGATAAGACAAGGCTATGCGATAAATTACAGCGCCTTCGGCCACATCCAGGCCATGCTCCTTTTCGAGTTCTACAGGCCGGTGGACCCGGCCGTGATAAGGGAGCTGGGAAAGGCAGGCTTCGTCAAGAGGATGATGAGGACGGAAGGCGATTACGACTGCGTGCTTTTCGCTGTCTTCAGGAACGAGGAGGAGCTGAGGAACTTCCTCATGAGCACGCTTGCCTACAATGACAAGATAAGGGGCTACAAGATAGCCATATTGGGCGGGGAATTCATATGAGCGTCCTTGTGGTGGGGAACGATTACCTCTCGAACAGGTTCGCCTACCTGTTAAAGAAATTAAGCCTGCAGCCTGAGAAGGCCCCGCGCTTCTCAAAGAGCCTCCTCAAAGGCAAGGAGATGGTATTCTTCGCCGGAAAGAACTGCCTGGCAAAGAGCATAATGGAATCCATGAGGGCTGGATGCTCTGTCTTCTCCGAGCAGCTCTTGTTTGAAGAGAAATCAGACCTCTCCCTGATAAGGTACGCGGAAAGGAATGACCTGAGACTGTCCATAGGCTCGTTCGACGTCTTCAACCCTGTAATAGAGGAGACGAAGAAGATACTCTCGAAAGAGAGTGTGTTCGAGCTGTTTTTCAACAGGACAGGCCCCAGGCAGTTCGGATACGTGCGGCTTAACATCGTGGACGACCTCGTCATCCAGGATATAGGCATAATGACCCATCTCCTGGGAGAGGATATAAGGGTTGTGAGCGCCCGCTCGGATGACACATACAACCGCTGCATAGCGCACCTAAAGTGCGGAGGCACAAACATCCTCGCCTACGCGAACAAGAACACCTATTACAAGGAGCGCACGCTTGAGGCCTTCGCGGAAAGGATAAGGCTCCACGCGAACATACTCACCCAGAGCGTGCTCATGATAAGCTCTGAAGGGATAAGCCAGTCCCTCTACGGGACGGGATACGAGAGCTACAAGGAGCACCTGGTGAAGAAGGCAGAGCCCCTGGAACTGGCCATAAGGAACTTCATCAAGGGCAAGGCGAACTACGGCCTGATAGAAACCAACATGAGGATTGCCTTGGAGATAAAGAAGATGATTTTCCAGCCTATCCGGCCCATTTCCTGACCGCCGCCACGACCTCTTCAAGCTCTTTTTCAGTAAGCTCCGGGTGGACCGGCAGGGAAAGGACCTGGCCGCAGGCCTCCTCCGCATTCGTGCAGAGGCCCTTCCTGTAGCCCATCTGGACATAAGGTGGCTGCATGTAGACAGTCTCCGGGTAGTAGACCCTTGCACCTATCCCGTGCTTGTTCAGGAACTCGAGAAGGCGGTCTCGGCCCTTCCGGACCCTTATTGTATACTGGTGGAACACGTGGCTGCAGGATTTCGAGACATAGGGGACCTCTATCCCCTTCACGGAGGAGAGCGAGTCCGACAAGAAGCCGGCGTTCTCCACCCTTTTCGAGTTCAGGAATTCCACCTTCTTGAGCTGCTCTATCCCTATGGCAGCCTGCATCTCTGTAATGCGGAAGTTGTAGGATATCATGTCATGCCTGTACTGGCTGGACTGGCCCTGGTTCCTTATAATCCTGGCCTTCTCAGCCGTCTCCTGCTTGTCCGTGAGGATCATCCCGCCCTCCCCTCCTGTGGTGATGTTCTTCGTCCCGTAGAAGGAGAAAGTCGAAACGTCTCCGAAGGAACCGGCCTTCCTCCCCTTGTATTCAGCCCCTACGGCCTGTGCGGCATCCTCCACAAGCTTGGCGCCTGAGTATTTGCATATCTTCAGAAGCGAGCCCATCTCGCAGGGCAGGCCGTAAAGATGCACGCAGATTATAGCCTTGGTCCTGTCAGTGAGCCTGTCCTCCACCCTTCTGGGGTCTAGGTTGAAGGTGCGCGGGTCTATGTCCGCGAACACAGGCTTCGCCCCGGCATGGATTATGGAATTCGCGGTGGCCGCGAAGGTGAAAGGGGTGGTTATGACCTCATCTCCTTTTTTCAGGCCAAGCGCCTGCAGGCCTATCTGCAGGGCGGCTGTCCCGGAAGAGACAGCGACCGCATGCTGTGTGCCTATGTAATCAGAAAAATCCTCCTCAAATACCCGGACTTTCTCACCCTGCACGAGCTTCCCGGACTTCAGGACCTCTGTCACGGCCCGGATCTCTTCCTTCCCCATCCTGGGCCTGGCTATCTGTATGGCCATATAATCTTCTGGGCACATGCGTATAAAAACGCTTTCCACAAAAGCATGCAAAATGACTTTAGGAAAAAATCAACGTATTGTCCTACGTCAAAACGCTTATTGCCGATAATCTCCCTATCCATTTAAAAGACCGCAAGAACGTATACTTCTTAACCGGGGATTTCTTATGGTTGTTGGAATAGCAGGATACGGCGCCTACATACCCAGACTGAGGATAAGGGCAGATGAGATAGCCAGGATATGGGGAGGGGACAGCGAGCTCTCCAAGAGGATGAAAGGAGAGAAATCAGTCCCGAACCTTGACGAGGACACTGTCACCATGGCTGTGGAGGCGAGCAGGTACGCCCTTGCGAGGGCAGGGATAAGCCCTGAGAAAATATCCGCTGTGTATGTAGGCTCAGAATCACACCCCTATGTGGTCAAGTCCACTTCCGCGATAGTGGCAGAAGCGATAGAGGCAACTCCTGTCATGACGGCTGCTGACCTTGAGTTCGCGTGCAAGGCAGGCACAGCCGGGTTCCAGGCAATAATGGGCCAGATACAGGGGCAGATGATGGACTACGGCCTCGGGATAGGCGCGGACACCGCCCAGGGAAGGCCCGGGGACGACCTGGAATACACGGCAGCGGCAGGGGCGGCGGCCTACATCTTCGGCAGGAAGAACCTCATAGCAGAGATAGAAGGCACATACTCCTTCACAACAGACACCCCGGATTTCTGGAGAAGGGAGGGTGAGCAGTTCCCAAGGCACGCGGGACGCTTCACAGGAGACCCTTCATACTTCAGGCATGTGATCTCCGCCACCCAGGGGCTTATGGACAAGCTCGGGACAAAGGTCCAGGATTATGATTATTTTGTCTTCCATCAGCCCAACGCCAAGTTCCCCTTGCAGGCAGCGGGAACGCTCGGGATACCCAAGGAGAAGATGGCAGCAGGCACGCTCTTCCCGTACATAGGGAACACATATTCAGCCGCGGTCCCCTTGGGCCTTGCAGCCATACTTGACATCGCGAAGCCAGGGGAGAGGATATTCGCGACCTCCTACGGCTCCGGGGCCGGCTCTGACGCTTTTTCAATCACAGTGAAGGATCTGATAGAGGAGAAAAGGAGCAAGGCCCCTTCTGTAAAGGAGATAATTGGGGACAAGGTTTACCTGGACTATGCCGAATATGCCAAATTCAGGAGAAAGCTCAAGGGGATGGGAGAGTAGATTTGAGAAAGAAAGCGTCCCCTGACGCTTTCTAATTAAGATAATGCGTGAGAATATGTTCGAGAATACAAGGCCCAAAAGGGACGTGGCCATAATAGGAGCCAGCTGCACGAAGTTCGGGGAGCTCTGGGACAAGGGGCTCAGGGACCTCGTGGTGGAGGCAGGAGTGAAGGCAGTGGAGAATGCCGGGATATCCGGCAAGCAGCTCCAGCTCATAATAGGCGGGAACATGTCCGGCGGCCTCTTCGTGGGCCAGGAGCATACAGGCGCGCTTTTCGCAGACTACCTGGGACTCAACCACATCCCGGCCATAAGGACAGAGGCGGCATGCGCCAGCTCGAGCGTGGGCCTCAGGGTGGGCTACCTTGCAGTGGCCTCCGGCCTTTATGATTTCGTGGCAGTGGGAGGGGCGGAGAAGATGACAGACGTCTATGGCCCGCACGCGACCACAGCCCTGGCGAGCGCGATGGACCAGGAGAATGAGGCTTACTTCGGGGTCACTTTCCCGGGTGTTTATGCGCTCATGGCGAACAGGCACATGCACGAGTACGGGACAACCAGGGAGCAGATGGCGATGGTCGCGGTGAAGAACCACGAGAACGCCCTTCACAATCCCATAGCGCATTTCCACAAGAAGATAACCATGGAAGAGGTCATGGCCTCGCAGCTGGTCGCTGACCCGCTCCGTCTCCTTGACTGCTCTCCCATAAGCGACGGGGCGGCCGCTGTCATCCTGGCTCCGGCAGACAAGGCGAAGCAGTATACAGATTCCCCTGTCTACATAAAGGCTTCTGCCCAGGCATCGGATTCCCTGGCCCTGTACTCGAGAAGGGACGTGTGCACCCTGGACGCGACCGTGAGGGCGGCTAGGCATGCCTACGAGCAGGCTAATATTGAGCCTAAGGACCTGGACTTCGCGGAGGTCCACGACTGCTTCACGATAAACGAGCTGGTCGCTTACGAGGACCTTGGTTTCTGCAAGAAGGGAGAAGGCGGGAAGTTCATGGAGAGCGGCCAGACCATGCCCGGAGGGAAAATCCCAATAAACACGTCGGGCGGCCTCAAGGCAAAGGGCCACCCGGTGGGAGCGACGGGCATAGCCCAGATTATAGAGCTGGTCCACCAGCTCACAGGCCAAGCCGGAAAGAGGCAGGTCTCCGGAGCGAATCTGGGTCTTGCCCACAACGTGGGAGGCTCAGGCGCGACTGTGGCGATTCACATACTTTCAAATAAACTATAGGAGAGAAGAAGGTGGCGCGGCCACCTTCAAACTGAAAATGAGTTAATGTGTTGAGGAGAATAATATGCAGGAATATGCGGTTCCATTCCACTGGAGAAGGTTCAGGGACAGGTACAACTTGATAGGCTCCAGGTGCACGCACTGCAGCAAGCATTTCTATCCGCAAAGGACCATATGCCCGTCATGCAGGAGGGCAGGTAAGACAGAAGAGGTGAAGTTCAGCGGGAAGGGTAATGTATTCTCCTACACGGTCATACGCGTCCCACCTTCTGGCTTCAAGGAATACGCGCCCTACGTGGTGGCCATAATAGAGCTGGAGGAGGGCTGCAAGATAGTCTCCCAGGTGGTGGACGTGGAGCCGGAGAAGGTGAAGATAGGCATGCCGGTCAAGACATGCTTTAGGAAAATCCGCGAGGACAACCACTCCGGGATAATCCTGTACGGGTTCAAGTTCAAGCCGGCTTAGAAACTTTAGGGCCATAAAAGTCCGGCAAGCAAAACGATAATCCATAAAATAAGAAAAATTTTACATATGATTTTTGCTTTCTTGATATCTTTCTCATCGAAGAAAAAAGAATCTCGATTCCATAGGTCAATATTGAACAATAAATAAACCCCTACCTTTTTCGGAAATATTATACCCAAAACGGATAGTATACTAAAAATTATTCCAACGGCAATCAGAATTAATTCCATATAGATTTTTCGGTGAAACGGATTAATATCCCTATCTCACCAAGAAATCCATATCCAGCCCATTCAGAACAGGATTGAAAATACTCATGCATTTCAGGGCTGCCTGAACCTCGAAATCTCCCATATTCTCGAAGACATTTCTCCCAAGCATTCCTACTTGTATTTGCCTTCCGAAAGCCGCCTTCCATCCTTTCTCGTACCTTATCAAAAACTCCTCCGAGAAATCCCCCTCTTGGAAAGCCTCTTTCACAACTCCGGCAGCTATCCTTGCTGCCGTGAGCCCGTAAATAAGGCCGCCGCCGCTCCAGGGCTTGCTCATGCTTGCCGCATCCCCCACTAACAAAACCCTTTCAAAATAGGTTTTCCCAGGGCCTAGGGGTATGAGCCCGGCCCTCCTCTCTATTGGCTTGATTTTGAAAAAGTTTTCAAGCTCCAGGAAGTCCGCGTTTGAGGAGAACAGTCCATACTCTGTGGTGCGGCCTCTGGGAATCCTCCAGAAGAAGCCGTCCCTCGCGTGGGCCTTGTTAATTATGATTTCTACATCAGAAGAGTAGTTCTCCTCTGGAGTTATCCCGATAACGCCCATGAGGAGCTTCCTTGGCCGCGAATGGAAGTGCTTCGCCACTACAGAATTCGCGCCGTCGCAGCCTATGAGCATATCCACCTTGTAAAGGCCTTTGTTGGTTTTAATGGTTACTCCCTTTTCCAAGGATATCTCTTCAGCCCTCGTTCCCAGCCTCACGTCCAGCCCTTCTGCAAGGAAGGCGTCAAATTTCGAGCGGTCAATGACATACGCGGCTGTCCTGGGCTTTTCCAGCCGAACAGAAGAGAGTCCCGAGTTGAAGACCGCTCCGGAGACTTTGTGCTCTATCCACTCCTCTCTCGGCTTTACAAAGCTGTCCAGGTTCCTGGAAACCAGGCCTGAGCAGTGGTTCGGGAGGCCTATCCTCTCATGCTCCTCCAGTATCCTGACCGTGAGGCCTGACTTCTCCAGCAGGCCTGCCAGGTAGAGGCCGACAGGACCCGCTCCCGCTATCAAAACATCGGATTTCTCCACACTATCACGTAACAAATATAAATGCAATCTTTAAGTATAACCAACTTGTTAGGAAGCCGCGAAAAAAAGGTTTTATAAGGCAAGGATATCAAGATTGACCAGAGTGTTTTTCATGCTTTTGAAAAGGAAAAAAAGAGAGGAGGAAAGCCACAAGCCCAGGGGAGAGAAGGGAAGGGACTACAGGCCACTGCTTATAATATCCATCATCCTGGTTGTGTTCTCTGTCGGGATCCTGGTAAACGGATACCTGCAGAGCGGGGAGTGGTTCCTGAGGTCCATAGAGCTCAGGGGCGGAACAGTCATAAGAGTCTCCCTGGACAGCCCTGTCCAGATAAAGGAGCTTGAATCCAAGCTTGCGGAAAAGTTCGGCTCTGTCATTGTACAGGAGACAAGAGGTTTTGGCGGCTACGGGATATCAATAGAGGTGGACAGCTCTGTAGACTCCACCCAGGTGCTATCCGAGCTGAATGCGAACGGGATAAATACAGAGAGATCCTCCGTGGCGAGCATAGACCCTGCCATAGGAGCGAGCTTCTGGAGCCAGGCCCAGATAGCGGTCATGCTTGCATTCTTGTTCATGGCAATAACGATTTTTGTCATATTCAGGACATTCGTCCCCTCCACAGCCGTGATACTCGCGGCCGGCTGCGACATAATAGAGACAGTGGCCTTCATGCAGATTTTCGGGATAGAGCTCAGCCTCGCCTCGCTGGCAGCGCTGCTCATGCTAATAGGGTATTCTGTGGACACGGACATAATCCTCACCACAAGGGTGCTGAAGACGACCGGCCACCACGTGGACGAGAGGATAAAGTCCGCCATGAAGACAGGCCTCACGACAGCCGGAACCACGATAGGGGCTCTCACAGTCCTTTACCTCTCTTCGGTTTCCCCTGTCCTTTCCCAGATAGCGTCTGTGCTGCTGATAGGGCTGGTGCTTGACATTGCCAACACATGGATACAGAATGCGGCCATAATAAAATGGTATGCAGTAAGGAAGGGGATATGATGCTCCCTCACTGGAGAGTGCTGCTGCTGATAATCTTCGTTTCAGCCTCAGCCCTGGCTATAGGCTTCAAGGCCTACCCTTACGGGAGGAACGTGGTGGACATAAGCTTCGTGTCTGACAGCTCTCCCGCGAAAGGCATTCTCGAGCAGGGCATGCTCATATCCAGGGTGAACGGAGCGCCTGTGGGCAGCCTCGAGGAATGGAACAGCCAGACACAGGGCCTGGCAAACCAAACAGTGAGCCTCACTGCAGATGGGAAGGACTATACCTTCCACGTGAACGAGAGCCTGGGCATAGATGTGATGGAGATAGAAAGGACCAACCTGGAGTTCGGGCTTGACCTGAGGGGAGGCACGAGGATAATACTCAAGCCAACTTCTTCCAATGTCACGAAGGAGGACATAATCCAGACAATAGCCACGCTCCAGACAAGGGCGAACCTCTACGGCCTGAAGGAGATGAAGTTCTTCGCCGCCACAGGCGTGGACGGCTCCAGCTACATCCAGATAGAGGCGGCCGGGGTGAGCAGGGACATAGTGGAGAACCTCCTCTCCAAGCAGGGGAGCTTCGAGGCCAAGGTCACCAAGCCCGTGGACCTTTCCGGAGACCAGGGGAGCATGCAGATAGGGGACAGGTTCTATCCGGTTTCTGACATAGGCAACGGGACGATAGAGATAAATAACATGACAGTAGGAGAGAATGGCACGTTCTCCCTGGAAGGGATAGATTTCCAGTACCTGAACAGGACGGACAACAGGCTAACCTTCGCGGCAACGGTCTATTCCGGGAATGACATAGAGCTTGTCTACTCAGACCCCCAGCACTCCGGAGTGAGGCCCACTGGGAACGGCTATTCCTTCTATTTCGTGGTCCTTGTCTCAGAGAAAGGGGCGCAGAGGTTCGCGGACGTGACCTCTGGGATACCCAGCAGGATAGACCTCCAGACAGGAGAGAGATACCTTGAATCCAAGATAATCCTCTACCTTGACGGCAAGCTCGTGTCCGACCTGAACATAGGCTCGGAGCTCGGGGGGAAGGTCTACCAGACCCCGCAGATACAGGGGTTCCGGAGCGACCTGGACGGGGCGACAGAGGAGAAGCTGAAGCTCCAGACCATCCTGAGGTCTGGCGCGATACCAACTTCCCTACAGACAGCCTCTGTGGACATAATCTCCCCCACGCTCGGCTCTGGCTTCTTCGTGTCAGTCCTTTACGCAGGCCTGCTCGCAGGAGCGGCCGTCACCGTGATAGTCTTCATTCGCTACAGGAAGCTGAGGATCGCGCTTCCCATGGTGGTCATAAGCTTCTCGGAGATCGTGATAATACTCGGTATATCCGCTGTGAATGACGCCCTCATATGGGCATCCGTCCTTGTCATAGGGTTCTTGTTCATAGCCATCTCCTGGTGGAAGAAACACGAGATAGACATATTCGCATGGATAGCCGTGGTGCTTATCCCGCTCCTTGGTCTCATGTCCTGGACCATAGACCTGGCGGCCATAGGGGGAATAATAGCCGCGATAGGGACCAGCGTGGACCACCAGATAATTATAGTGGACGAGACACTCATGAAGGGAGATGAGAGGAGGGTCTATACCGTAAAGGACAAGATAAAACGGGCCTTCTTCATAATCTTCAGCTCAGCCTCCACAGTGATAGCGGCCATGATACCCCTCATGTCCATAGGAGTGGGCCTGATAAGGGGATTCGCCATAACCACCATAGTCGGGGTGCTTGTGGGGATACTCGTGACAAGGCCTGCATACGCTGCGATAATCGAGGGCGGCGTGAAGAAGTAAAGCTGAAGTTTTAAGTTTTATTGAGCGGCAGGAGCAGAGGCAGGGAACTGGTCAATGTGCATCTGCGGGCTTTTATCCTTTCTCCTTCTGAGCTTCTTCAGCTTCTGGAAGAAACCCTTTGGGCCGCTGTATGCGTAATCGTATGACCTCTCCTTCTTGTAGCCCTCGCTGTAGTGGAAGCTCTCGTAATGCCCCTCATCCTTGTTGTCCGATTCAGCAATGTTTGTCGCGAGCGTGCTCACGGATGCCGGCGGAGCTTTCTTCCTCTTGAACTTCCCCTTCAGCTTTGAGAAGAATCCGACCTTGGAAGCCGGCACATAGCCTGACTCAGGGCGATAGCCCTGACGGGGGGAAGACGGGTAGAACATGTACGCAAAGAACCCCACGACAAAGGCTATTATCACGATGACAGCCACCCAGAGCCAGAGCTGCTCGGGGAGCTGTCCCAAGGCGCCTGTTATCTGCAGGCTGGCATCCTGTATCCCGGACTCTATGTTGCCTACGCTTGCGTTTATCTGGGAGACGAGGGACTGCGCGGACACATAGTCGTCTGATTCAAGGGCGCTCTTCATCCTGTCAAGGATGGAATTCGCGTTGCTCAGGAGCTCTTCCAGCGGCCCGAGAACAGTCTGGTTATACCTGCCCGAAGCGTTCATCATGGCAAGCCTGGCCGAGAGGTTTTCCAGCACGGAAGAAAGTTCCTGGTACGAGGTGTTTATCTCGGATTTGGTCTCCTCCTCTGGAAGCACAGTGAACGTGAACGCCTTTGAGCTGGAAACGCTCGTATTCGTGGAGACATACGCCTTGAAGGTGCCTGAGAAATTCCCTATTGTGGTGGAGTTGGGCACAGTAAAGTTAACTGTGAACAGGTAGCTTTCCCCAGCATCCAGGCTGTAGCTGACCGGGCTCACATTCGCGGTTATGTTATTTATGGTGACCTCCAGCTTGGCTGTGATGGTGCTGGTGCCCGTGTTCTTCACGGTGACCTTTGTTGAAACTCTTTCCCCCGAGAGCGCTTCCAAGGCCGAGCTGTAGGAGGTGATGTTTATCTTGTAACCGGTCGAGCCGCCTATGCACATGTGGTCCACTATCTGCCCGCCTGGGCACGATATGGCCACGCATTTCTTGGAGGCGTTGCAGGTTTGGTTTGCCGTGCAGGAGGAGTCCGAGGTGCAGCTCGTCACGGTCGTGCCTCCGCCACCCTCATCTTCGGTGTCGCCTGCGGTACCTTCATCCACATTAACTATGGTTAACTCAAAATTACCTGTTTTTATGTATTCCAAAACGGAACTTCCCGAATAATTATGAACTCCGTGCATCGTCACTGTAATGGTTACTATTTCATTACTGCTAACTAGAGAAGTTGTTGCCGAGAATGTGGGACATGTATAATATGATCCATTGCTCAAAGAAGC
>DATEYJ010000068.1:0-4302 GCA_035256265.1 archaeon | reverse complement strand
CTTCAGTCGAAAAACATCTTTATAAACCCCAATGTGGATTATTTACCTAGTGCAAAAAAAACGGCGTTAGACATCATCGGCCTTTTGGCGGTGAATACTAATTCTGTTTTTTTGGCGCAACGATTGAAGCTGAGCCAAAAGCATTTGCGTTCATCTTCTATCTTAAAATACGCAGCGCTATCCATGCGCGCGATGGCTAGAAGGCGATTTGAGCCCGAAGGCGTCTGCTGACGCCTTCATTCTTTAATCGCCTTCAGTCGAAAAAGGAGAGATAACATGACATTCGAAAGCTTGAAGATAGACAACAAGATACTTGAACTGCTGAAGAAGGCGGGGTTCGAGAAGCCCACGCCCATCCAGAAAGAGTGCATACCTGCGATAAAGCAGGGGAAGGACGTGATAGCACAGTCCGAGACTGGTTCTGGAAAAACATTAGCCTTCGCGATACCCATAATGGAGGCCGTGACCCCGGGAAGGGGCATACAGGCCCTCATAGTGACGCCAACAAGGGAACTGGCCAACCAGATATACAGGGAGTTCCTCAAGCTCACCATGTTCAAGATGGCCGTGATAAGGAGCATATACGGCGGCGTCCCGATAGAGGAGCAGATAAGGGGCATGGGGAGCGCGGACATAGTCGTGGGAACTCCTGGAAGGATTCTCGACCACATAAACCGTCGCACGATAAACCTCGCCAACGTGCGCTTCCTGGTCCTTGACGAGGCCGACCGCATGCTGGACATGGGCTTCATAGACGACGTGGAGCGCATAATCCACCTCACCCCGCGCACGCGCCAGACCATGCTGTTCAGCGCCACAGTGCCAGACCCGGTCTACAGGATAAGCAAGAGGTACATGAAAGAGCCAGTCCGGATAAGGACTCAGAGATACGTGAAGGCGGATCTTCTTCCCCAGTTCTATTACGACGTCCTGGACAGCGAGAAGTTCTCCCTGCTGGTCCATCTGATCAAGAAGGAGGACCCGGCCCTGGCCATGATATTCTGCGGCAGGAGAACCACGGCCGACGCTGTCTACACCAACCTTGTCTCCAACGGGATAAACGCCAAGGTGATACACGGCGGGCTGGAACAGGAGAAGCGCGAGAGGATAATGAAGGAGATGCACGCAGGGGACATACGCGTCCTCGTGGCCACGGATGTGGCCTCGCGCGGCCTTGACATAAAGGGCGTCACGCACATCTTCAACTACGACGTCCCTGACAAGAGCGACGACTACACCCACAGGATAGGACGGACAGCGAGGGCAGGCAAGTCAGGGAAGGCCATAACGCTGCTCGGCCCTGCGGACCACCAGAATTTCCGTCGCATCTTACAGCTCAATCCGGAGCTCTCCGTCCAGAAGGGTCACAAGGAACCCTACCCGAAGATCCCGTTCAATCCCCACGCCGGAAGGTTGGGAAGGGGGCGGGGAGACTTCCATTCACGCGGGCCTCCCAGGCGCGGCCCTCCCCAGAGAAGGGGCAGATGGTAATCTAATCTTCAGGGCCGGATGCCTCTGTGGAAAGCGGGAATAAAGTATTTGATATAAAGATGTCAATCTTTTCCCTATCCCGCTTGTAGAATCTCCTTCTCTCGTCAACGTAGATGCCTGCAAGCCTTTCGAAATAATAGCCGGCATCGAACGCCATCTCGTCCAGCCAGTGCTCGACTTCATACATGCTCAAACCCTGGAGCTTGGTGCAATATAATGTCAGGAATTTTTTCGGGTCAGCTTTGTTAAATGGCAGGTTTTCCGTGTATACGGGAAGAATATGCACATATCGCAATCCAGAAGACTCTGAAATGTCGCGAATCGCCTTGGCCACATTTTCATGTATGAAAGAATTCTCTCTTTTATTTGAGCGGTCTATCTTCGCAGGCTTCCTCCTGTAAATGAAGGGCATGTTTGAGAATTGACGATAAGATTATTAAGGCCGTTCGAAAAGGCCTGAAATGTTGGCAAAAAAGCAGGCTATTTAAGATTTCGAGCCCATATATTATTTGATAACATATGCCAAAGCCAGGACCAGCCTTTCTGGGGATTGCAATCCTCGCGGCAGCGCTGCTTTTCCATGTAGCATACGCCCAGAGCGAGTGCGCCCAGTTCTCCATCTATACCGCGGAAAGCGTCCAGGCCGAGCCCGGTTCCTCCGTGAACATAGATGTGGCCGTCACGAACACGGGCACATGCGCGGGAGAGACCGCGGTGGCGGCAAAGGTTCCGGATGGCTGGAATTCAACAAGTCTATTTTTCACAAAGAAACTGGGCCCAGGTGACAGCGATCCGACAGGAGTGATTAAAATCACCATACCCGCAGATGCCCAGACGTCCACGGTGGAGTTCATGGCCGAATCCGCGAACTCCTCCTTTACTGAGGTAATAATAGAAGGCTCCGAGGCTCCAGCAGAACCACAGAACCAGACTCAGGCTGAACCCCCGGTAATAACCCCCACACCCCCCATCCCCATAACCACTCCTGAAGCTCCTGCAGAGACTCCTGCAGAAACGCCTGCCCAGCCTGAGCCTCAGGCAGAGCAGACGGCTGGAGACGTGACAGGCCTCCTGACAGGCAACCCAGCCGCCCAGATAGCGGTCTTCGCGTTCCTGTTCTTCGGTGCAGGCTTCCTGGCAGGCAAGATGAAGAGCGAGGGCTTCAGGTACAGGTTCAGGAGGTAAGCTACTTCAAACGGTTACCCACCCATCCCCTCAGCCAGCGCCACCATGTAAAGCGCCTGCGCCCATCCGAGAGGCGTGTTCTCATTATGGTCAGGAGAGCCCGCATAATAGAGCTCGGGAAGCTCCCCCGCAGAGTTCATCGCGAACACGGCCTTTGCCATGTAGCTTACGTATTTCTTTCTGTCGCCGAGCTTCTTATAAATGATGGCAAGCCACGGGAATCCCATGGTCCACTCGGCCTCCCCGTTCCTGTTGTAGTACCTGTCACCGGGGTACCTGACCAGGCCTCTTTCCCTGACCAGATTGTCTTCCACATTCTTTAATATCGCATCCCTCTGCCTGGGCGAGACTATGCTGTAAGGCCATATAAGAGAAAGCAAAGCCAGATCCGCTTCCTTGGATTCAGACTCCCTTGGCAGGAGCCTGTCCAGAGCCTCCCGGCCCTTCTCTATAAGCTCCTTGGGCACGTCCACATACCTGGAGATTGCCTTGAGTCCAGCAAGGCAAGCCCCTACAGAGGAGGCGTGCACCTCTTCATTCTCCTCCCACATCCCATTATCCTTATCCTCCCAGTAGCGTATGGAGGCTAGGTACTGAACAAGCTTCCGGAGGATTCTCATATCTCCTGAGTCCCTTATCGCCCCACGGCCCCTCCTCGTAAGCTCAGCCACCCTGAAGAGCAGCGCTCCAATCGCGTCATTCTGCTTGTTCCCCCATTCCTCCGAGAACTCCTCAAGGGTCTCGGGATGGTAGCGGGCATGTATGTACTGGTAAGCGTGAGCGGGCTTCTCCCTTATCGCCCAGTCTATCTTGTGCTCATGCTTCCTGAGGATATCCAGAAGCATGTGCATGACCGCGAGTGCCTTCTTTGGGTCTGCTATTTCGAGCCCCAAGGCTTCATATATGTTGTCCCTGAGCCATGCCTTGTTGTAGCCGGTTCCCTGGGAAGGAGCTGCAAGGAAAAGGCATCCAGGAGACTGGAGGGATTGGAGTATCCTGTGGCTCTCTTGTACGCGATTCTGGATGTCCATAATTATCCTTAAAATAGTCACTATCTGGTAGTTACAAATTAAAATAAGGGTTTATAAAGCTAACTGGGTAGCGATAGATAGCGGAAAAGGAGCAGAAATAGGCCTTTTTACAGCGGTTTGGAGGGCGGAAAGGGGCTAGCGCTCCCGTTCACCTTTGATAAATTCTTCCACCATCTGCCTAGCGACCGGGTCAGGATACTGCTGGGGCGGGTGCTTCATGGTGTATGCGGAAATGCTTGTCAGGGGACCTGAAATTTTCCTGTCCATGGCTAGTTTTGCGCACCTAACGGCATCTATCACCACGCCTGCGCTGTTCGGGGAGTCTTCCACCGAGAGGCGCAGTTCCAGGTCAAGGGGGACGTTCCCGAATTTCCTGCCTTCAATGCGGATGAAGCAGATCTTGTTGTCCTTCTGCCAAGGCACGTAGTCTGAAGGCCCGATATGTATGTTCTCCTCCTCAAGCGGGACAGGGAGCTGGGACTGCACCGATCTGGTCTTGCTAAGCTTCTTGCTTTTCAGGCGCGAACGCTCGAGCATGTTAAGGAAGTCCGTGTTACCGCCAGTGTTCAGCTGGTATGTGCGGTCTATCTTGACC
>DATEYJ010000067.1:0-18902 GCA_035256265.1 archaeon | reverse complement strand
AGGTGCCCCAGGCTCGGGCAGATGACATTCTTCGAGTCCCCTTGGGACGGGATGTTCTCCTTGGACAGGCTGGTGAGGGGGGTCACATGCTACGAATGAATGTAAAAGGTGTTGGGGTGGACTGCGAGCAAGCCTCCAGGTTCGAGAATATGGACAGTAAGCTTATGGAGAAAATATTCACAAAGAATGAGATTGATTACTGTTCCAGAAAAGCAAATCCCAGTCAGCATCTTGCCGCCAGGTTCGCGGCAAAGGAGGCTGTGATTAAATGCTTTGGAAGTATGGGCTGCAGGATATTCATGAACCGGATAGAAATACTGAACAGAAAAAACGGTTCGCCTTATGTCAGGATGCTTGACAAGAATCTGAGTACACATGGCGTGAAAATCAGCCTTTCCCATTCAGGCGGGATGGCAATCGCCTTTGCGGCGGTTGCATGGGGTGGTAAAAATGGCTGAGATAAAAGAAACCGTAAAGGTTTACGGAAAGAGCAAAATATGTGAAGGTGTGAGGATAATGGATTACTCGATAATCGGCATGGAGTCTCGAAAAAAGACAGGAAACGGTTCTGTGATAGGAAAGAATTGCACGATAAGGAACCACAACTGCATATACGAGGATGCTGAGATAGGGGAAGGCTTCCAGAGCGGGGGTCTCACCCAAATCCGAGAGGGGGTAAGGATAGGAGATTTCTCGAAAGTCGGGACGCTTTCCGTGATTGAGTCCGGGGCGAGGATAGGTAATCATGTGAACATACAAGGGCACTGCAATATAGGGGAAGGGACAGTCCTGGAGGACGGCGTGTTCGTGGGGGCCATGGTCACCATGGTCACGGATTCCAGGATGGACGGGAATGTGAGGTCTTGTGTCGTGGAAACAGGAGCAAGGATAGGCTCAAATTCCACAATCGTGGGAGGCGTAAAAATAGGGGCAGGCTCCATAATAGGGGCGAACTCCGTGGTCACGAGTGACATACCTCCCTTTGTGGTCGCCTGCGGCATGCCTGCAAGGCCTGTGAAAAAGGTCACTGAAGAGGATGTCCGTGAGTTCCAGAGGAACATACTCAAGGACAAGGTTGACCTGGTCAACATTTTCCGGAAGACTCAATGATCTTAAGGACAGTCTCCAGCGTCTTGAGGCCCTGCTTCCCGCTCACGAGGGGCTCCCTGTCTTTCTCAACAGCGTCCAGGAAATCCGCCAGCTCTTTCTTCAGGGGCTCCTCGTTCTTTATCTTGACTTTGGTTTCCGTGGGCGTCCCGAACTTCACCACATCGCTGAAGTTGTCTATGCTCCTGTAGTTGCTCCTGTACATTACAAGGTCCTGGGTTATGTAGTTTAGCTCTGCATATCCCTCTGTCCCTGTCACGGCAAGGTTCCTTATCTTGACAGGGGTTATCCAGTTCACCTGTATGAAGGCGTTGGTACCATCATACTTCAGCAGGATGTCTGCGTAATCGTCCCTTTGCTTTATTATGGCCTTTCCTGACAGGGAGTATATCCTGGTCGGCTCCCTTTCCAAGAGGAAGCTCAGGACGTCAAGGTCGTGGACGGCCGTGTCTATTATCACATTTGCATCCTTGATTTGCGGGGGACAGACGCCAACCCTTCTCGCCACTATTGTGGTTATCTTCCCGAGCTCTCCCTTCTTTATAATCTCTTTCAGTTTCTGGACAGCCGGATTGAACCTTTCTATATGCCCTACCGCCAGCTTTACTCCTTTTACTTTTGCCGCTTCCACAATCTCCCTAGCATCCTCAAGGTTGTTGGATATCGGTTTCTCCACAAGGACGTGCTTGCCTCTCTCTATACAGTCAAGCGCGACTTTCTTATGGTATGCAGTGGGGACGACGATTGAGACGGCGTCTATGCTTTCCTCTGCAAGCATTTTCTTGTAGTCCGGATAGAAATTGCACTTGAACCTTCTCGCTATCTTCCTTCCCACTCTCTCGTCAGTGTCGCATACGGCTACTAACCTGGCCTGTTGGAGCTGGGAATAGACCCTGGCGTGGTGCTTGCCCATGTTCCCCACACCTATTACAGCAACATTAAGCATGTCTTCTCCTTTTTTCCATTCCATAAATTACCAGTAGGCATATTTGTAAATATGCAGGCCCTCCCCGAACTCGGAGTTTATTGGCTTCCCCCTCACCCTTGCCAGCGCCCTCACATATTCCATGTCATGATAGTATCTCCTGAACTGGGATTTGTAGCATTCCAGCGTGCGTATCTTCCTTTCCAGCTGCTCCTTTGTAAGGGCCACCACGAGGTTCGGTCTGAAATGGGGCGTGCTCTTGAGGTCCTCGTACATGAGGATGGACTGCGTCTTGAAGACGCGCAGCGCCTGCTCTGTCACGCATCTGTGGTCCTGGTGAAGATTCTTCAAGTGATGGGTAACTATCATGTCGGGCTTAAAGCTGTCCCTGCAATCCTCCATGGCCTTCCTTATATCTGCCGCATGTTCGGGGTATTTGGTGTTTGGGATGTCGAAGAGGCTGAACCTGTCCTTCTCCAGGCCAAGCGTCTTCATGGCGTCATGGAATTCCTGGACGGATTTCTCGTTCCCGGGCTGGTCCGTGCAGTCGCTGAAGACCAGGTGGAAATACTCCATCTTCCCCAGCAGCTTTGCAAAAAGCCCTCCCGCCCCTGTCTCGAAATCGTCAGGGTGCGCTCCCAGGAAAAGTATCCTCTTGCCTTCCATAATATCTAACCGTGCCTGTTTTGATTTATAAACATGAGAACACGCCTGTAATTATATCAAATCCTTTGTTTTTTCTCCCATATTGAACAGGACATCTATGACTGCCATGAAGGGGACGAAGCCGTCAAAACGCTGCCTGTATTCTGGGTGCTCGTATTCCTGGAATCTCAGCCCGATCCCGGCTTCCCTGAATTTCTCCGGCTCGATATATGTCTTTCCCCCTGCCCCGGAGAGATAGGTGTCCGCGCTTATGCTTTTCAGGATGTCCAGCAGTATGTCCGTCTTCTTCAGACGCTTGTCCGTGCCTAGTTCAGTTGTCTTAAAGATTTTCACATTTATCCCCAGCTGCTTGAATATGTACAGTATGATCTCCTCGTTCAACTCCATGAGGGTCTTGTGCTTCTTCTTGTAAAGCTTCTCGAAGAAATCGCCGTACGAGCCGAAGTAGTCAGCCTTCTTGTAGTTGAACAGCATCGCCTTCCAGTGTTCCTCCCTCCATTTTTCGTTGGGAGGGAGCAGGACCTCATTGAATGGTCTCCTGTGGAACTTCTTCTCTATCGGCACGGTAAGGTACATCCAGCCGTCCGCTGTCCTTATCTTGTTCCTGTTCATGAGGCCGTTCTTGGAGTAGTCCGCCACGTCGAACATGACGAATGCATCGGAACTCTTTATCTTGCTGAAGAATCCCAGCCATGGAAGGTAGTTAACCTGATGAATGGTTGCGATCATTCTCCAGCTCCTCCTTAAGGCAATCTGTTATGTAACCTATCTCCTCGTCTTTCAGCCCGATGAAGACGGGGAGGCACAGGATTCTCGGAAGGATGTCGTCCGCGACAGGGAACATGCCTTCCCTGAAGCCGAAAAGCTTTTTGTACAGCGGCTGGAGGTGACATGGTGGATTGTAGACAGAGCCAGTGTCGATTCCTCTCCTTTTCAATGCTTCTGCAAGCTTCGTGACGTCTATGTCTTTTGAGAGAAGGGTCGCGTACCTGTAGTAGCTGTGCCTTACGTTGGCAGGCACAGGCAGCGGCTTTATGTTATCCATCTTGCTGATAAGCCTTGTGTACTTTTCCGCGATTTCGTTCCTCCTTTTTATGTAATCATCCAGCCTCTTCAGCTGGTATATCCCGAGACAGGCGCTTATCTCGCTCATGACCCAGTCGTTCCCGAACTCTATCACCTCCCTCTTCTTCCCCTCCCCGAAGTGCCTGAGGCTCCTCGCGAATTCGTTCAGCTTGCTGTCGTTCGTGGTTATGATCCCTCCTGTCATAGTGGTGATTATTTTGGTCGGGTAGAATGAGAAGCATCCTGCGTCCCCAAGGCTTCCGGCTTTCTTGCTGTCTATCATTGCCCCGCTGGCATGCGCGGCATCCTCCAGAAGAAAGAGGTTCTTGTCCTCGCATATCTCTTTTATCTCTTTTATCTGGGGGCAGACAAGACCGGCTATGTGGACTGCCATCACGCCCCTCGTTTTCCCTGATATCCTCTTCCGGACCTCTTCGGAAGTTATGCAGAGTGTGTCCGGGTCCATGTCCGCGAGCACAGGCCTGCCACCCTCGAAGATTACGGAATTCGGGGAGGATATGAATGTGTTTGTAGGGATTATCACTTCCTTTCCTTCCACGCCGAAGTATCTCATGCATATCGTGAGGGCAGTGGTGCATGAGTTCACCGCTATGGCGTGCTTCACTCCTATGTAATCCGCAAACTCCTTTTCAAATCTCTCCGTGTAAGGTCCGAGTATCAGCCTTCCTGTTTTCAATATCTTCCTGACATCGCCCAGTATGTCTGCAATGTCCTCCTCGAAAAAAGGCCTCGTTATGGGTATTCTTTCCATGCTCTATCCCTTATATTTCATGGCCAGGTCGGAAATCCCGGCCTCCAGCCTCACTTCCGGCTTCCATCCGAGCTGCCTGCCTATCTTGCTTACCGACACCCAGCGGTCAGGCCATATCTTGCCTGGGGGAGCCGGCTTCTTTTCTATTCTAACGTTCTTTCTGAATTTATTTTTAAATGCGTCTTGGACTGCCGTGGCTATGTCCTCCACTGACGTTCCTTCGCCGCTCCCGATGTTGAAGCATTCGTTCCTTGATTGCTTGTTATCTATTATCATGGATATGGCACGGCATACGTCCTCTATGTGGACTATGTCTATCCTCTGCTTTCCAGTACCATATACCGGGATGGTTGAGGTCTCAAACCCGGATTTTATGAACCTCCCTACGACTCCGCCCCATTCGTGCCCGAGGCCGAGGCCGTATCCGTAGACATTGGAAAGCCTAAGGATGACGTAATCTATACCGCTGTCCTTTATCTCATACTCGGAAGCGGCCTTCAGGCCGCCGTAAAAATCGTCCGGCCTGAGCTCCATGTCTTCTGTCAGGGGCATCTCCCTCTTGAGGAAGGTCGAATAAGCTATGTAGCTGGACGCGAATACTAACCTGTCCACATGGTTGGCTTCTGCGGCTTTCAGAAGAACGTGGGTTCCGCATATATTAGCCATAACCGCTTTCGCGGGATCTTTCATGCAGGCATCGTTCCCGCCTCCGCCTGCCAGGTGCAGAACCAAATCCGCTCCTTTCATGTTCTTTCCTACAAGGCTCCTGTCCATGATGTCGCCCTCTATAAGCTTCACGTTCTTGCCAAGGAGGCTCCGGAGCGTGCCGTAATGCCTTCCATGGTCTATGCACACGATTTCATTCTCTTCGGAGAGGCTTCTCAGCAGGCTGCTGCCTATGTACCCTCCCCCGCCTGTCATGAAGATTTTCATTTTCTCGCCTGAACCCTAAGCGCTAACAGGATATCTATTTCATATAAAAGCGATTTAAAAGGCTGTTCTTCAGAGATAGAGGAGCCATATGGCAAGGGCAAGCAGGACTTCAAGACCCAAGAAGAACAGGGTGACGTCCCTCTCGTAGGCCTTTCTCTTGAGCTTTTTCACGAACCACAGGCCGAAATGCTCGAAGCCGTAGAGCCTTTTGTAGGGCATTTCCAGGCTGTTGTCCTTATTGGGTTTTCCAAAAGCTTCCCTGTTAGGCCCTCCCATAGCCAGGGGGATAAGGGACCATACGGCATCTATGATGAACGGGATGAAGAGTATCAGCCCTATCTTCTCCATGTTCCCGAGGATTGCCACGACCGCTATCAGGGCTCCTATCCCGTAGGTGAGGGAATCTCCTGGGAAGATTTTCGCAGGGCACCAGTTGAACACAAGGAATGCTAGCAGGCTCGCGACAGCGGAAAAGGCTATCACCGCGAGCCACACATCTCCCTTTAGGAGGCTTACTGTTCCCATAGTTCCTAGGGCAACAGCACCCATCCCGGCCTCCAGGCCGTTGAAGCCCGCAAGCATGTTGAATCCGTTGGCAGCCCCGACCACGCCTATGGGGATTATCACAAGCGGGTATATTATCCCGAAATCAACGCTCCCGAAGATCGGGATGCTCATGACTGACTCGCCTGCGTTTATCACCATGAGTGGGATTGCCATGGGTATCGTGAGCAGGGGCTTCTGCCACTTTTTGAGGCCTTTCTTCCATCCCAGAACGTCGTCTATAAATCCTAGGAAGCCCGCAAGCAGCATGGTGATGAGGGCCGCGAATATGAGGGACTGGTTCACGCCTATACCGAGGAAGAATGTGTCGAGGAAGGTGTAAAAAAGCAGCCCTGCCACCAGGCCGAATATCACGACTATGCCCCCCGCCTCGGCAACTTCCGGCCTGTCGTGCTTGTTCATGTCCTTCCCTACCAGGCCGAACTCCTTCGCCTTCCCTATCCATTTCGGCACGAAAAAAAGCGTGAAGAGGAAGGAGACTATGGCTGCGGCAAGTATCTCTAGCATGACTATCACTTTAGGGGCTTACCTTTATCTTCTGGATTCAGGACTCTTATATCTTCTGTCCCGTGGGCGTCCGAGCCGGTCACTATTCTCGCGCCCATCTTCCTGCATGTCTCTATGAGCCTGGGCGACCTGTACCTTGCCCTCTTCACGTCGTTCACGAGCCGGCCGAAGTCATACGACAGGCTCTTGCGCACGTGCTCTGTGAACGCTATAAGTTCCAGGCCGTTCCTGCTGGCCTGCCTGCACATCTCGGCCACGGTGTTCCTGCCGTCCGTGTACCTGGTGTGGCAGTGCCATTCCCCTGTTTCCAGATACCTGGAGTGTCTCTCCCATTTTTTCATGTTCCCAGCCTGTTTAGAATTCCGGTCACGGGCTTATAAATACTGAAATTCCGTTGTGTCCTGGGCCGTGCAAATCCCCATAACAATTTAAATGCTTCCACTATTATTCGAATACTGCTGAAGTGGTGATATGGCAAAGGAAAGGTTGATCGCGATATTCATCGGCCTCATAATGATAATGTCAGTCGCAGGGTTCGCGCTCATGAGCGCGATGAACCAGGGGGTTGATAACAGCAATAAGGAATTCAACATACCCGCAGTCATGACAAGGGAGCTCACGGCAGAGGAGACTGTATACGTCCTCAATTATGAGGGCAGGGCGATAATGGAGTATTTCTATCAGGAGAACTGCACGGACTGCTCGGAAAAGATGGCCTCGCTTGAGAGCTTCGCGAACAGGATGGCCGAGTTCCTCGTCCTCCAGGAAGTTGTTGGAAACGAGACCTCCCTGCAGATACTTGGCAGTCAGGGAAGGATAGTGGACATGTCAAACATGACCCTCAGTGAAGGGAATCTCATGGACACATTCTGCGATGTGGCGATAGCCCAGCCCCAAGAATGCCTGATGAGGGAATAGAACAAGAGAATTCTTAGCATCTGGTTATTCTTTGAACTCCATAATCCTCACGAGCTTGGAGAGCTCTGCCTTGCCCTGGCCCATCTGCTGGCCTCCGCCGCCTGAGCCACCGGCCTTCTGGCATATCTCCTTCGCAAGGGCGCCGGCGTTCCTGGTCCTGCTCATGCACACCACCTCCCCGGCCTGGTTCGCGAGTATTACCGTTAGGTTGGGTTTTGCGGAGATTATCTCGTTCGCTATCTCCAGCAGGACCTTCCTTTCCGCGGGGATGACCTCGAAGACCCGGCCGTCCCTTGCCTTTTCTATAAGCTTCGCCCCCTCGGCCTTCGCGAGGTCCTGCCTCAGCCTTTCAAGGATCTTCGCCTGCTCCTTCCATATCGAGAAGACGGAAGCCGCGAGTCCGCTCAGGGTCTTCCCAGGCCTGCCAACTATGGGCTTTATGGATTCCTCCTGCCAGAGGTAAATCTTTCTGGCCCCTATGCGCTCCCTCAGCCTGCCTATCTCCTCATCATTCTCATTTATCTCCCTGCTGAACCTCTCCACAGTCTTTGGAAGGGAGGACGAATCGACGGAAAAAGCCTCCGCTGCTGCGCGGATCTCCCTGGCAGTGTCAGCCACGGGAACGCCTTTTGCGGCATCCCTGAGCACGTCTATCGCTTTTACCTTTTCCAGAATCTCGCGGAAAAGGGACTCCTGGCTCTTCTGGAACTGCTCCACTTTTTCCCCGCAGGTGAACTCTATCCTGTTCACCCCGTCCTGTATCCTGTCAGACCTGATTATCTTGATGGCTTCTATCTCGCCCGCGCTCTGGACGTGCGTGCCCGCGCAGGCCTCCGCATCAAATCCCTGCTCCACGCTGACCACCCTCACGCTCTTTCCGGGAGAGGCTCCTCCCTGGTAAAGGACGAAGCCGTATCTGGATTCGGCCTCGCTCCTTGGCATGAACTGCGTGCTCACCTTCAGTCCTTTCTTCACAATCTCATTCGCTTTCCTCTCTATCTTCTCGAGCTCATCCTGCGTGAAGGGCTGGTAGTGCGTGAAGTCAATCCTGGAGGTTTCAAGTCCTTTCTTCGCCCCTGCCTGCCAGATATGGCTGCCCAGCACATTACGCGCAGCTCCCCCAAGTATGTGGGTCGCGGAATGCATCCTCATGAGCTGGTATCTCCTGTCCCAGTCTATCGTCCCTTCCACGGCAGTGCCCGGCTTTATTGGAGAGGAAACCTTGTGCAGGACCACTTCCCCTATCTTCTGGGTGTCCGTGACCTGTATCTTTTTGCTGTCGTGCTTGAGGAAGCCTGTATCTCCGGGCTGCCCCCCTCCGTCCGGATAGAAGCATGTCTTGTCCAGGACAAGCCACGTACCCTGCTTGCTTTTCAGGGATTTCAGCACTTTTGCTGCGAAATCAACCTGGTAGGGCCTCTCATAGAAAATCAGCTCGGTCTTGGGGATGTCCGAAACATCCATCCTCATTCCCTCTTCGTCCTCCTCTTTCTTCCCTGTCAAGTGCTGGCTCGTCAGGATGGAATAGAAGTCCTCGGGTATCTGTATCTCCAGGCTCTCCGCCTTTGCGACCTTTTCTATGAGCTCCGGGGTTATGCCATTTGAGGTGTAGAGCCTCACCATGGTCTCGTCGTCTATCCTCCCTTTCCTGGCCTCCTTTTGTATGAGCTGGCTCGCCTTCTCGAGGGTTTTCTCATACCGGACTTTCTCTATCTCCAGGATTTTTGATAGTGTGGGAAGGCCTTCCCGGAGCTCCGGGAACAGTGGTTTGAGATGCTTGCAGTGCATCTCCGCAATGTCCTCGAGCGTGAAATCGAACCCGAACTCCTTTATGAAGGAGAGCGAGCGCCTGAGCAGGACCCTGAGGTTGTAGCCGCCACCCACATTCGAGGGTATGCCGCCGTCCGCCACAGCGAACAGCAGGGTCTTCGCGTGGTCAGCTATCGCATAGAGGGCCTGCATGGGCTCTATTACATCATTAAGCTCCTTCACATTGACGCCGAGCTTTTTCGCCATGTCCTCCCTCACTTTCCTTGCATCCTTTATCTCATCGAAATTGAGCGATCCGGCTATGACAGAATACCTGTCAAAGAGCTCGCTTCCTTTAAGCCCGGCCTTCTCCTTCATCCATTTTATCACAGGCCCGAAGACAGCATCATAGCCTGTGGGTGTCCCGTTCGAGAACCACACAAGCCTCTCATGCCCCCACCCCACATCTATGACCTTGAGGGGAAGCTCTGCATAGGAATTCCCTTTTTTCGTGAACTCCGTGAAGACAGAGTTCACAAGCTCCAGGCCCCTGGAGAAGGTCTCTATGCAGGGACCGAAACCCGAGAAGTCGGGCATCGCCCAGAGGTCTTCCGTGTAGGTGAGCTCTTTCTCGGGGATTCCCATGGCTTTTGTAAGGAAGTCGAAATTCAGCTGTATGCACCTGTCCTTCCAGTAGCTCCCGAAGGCATGCTGGCCGGACATTATGAAGGAGCTGTGATGCCGGCCCGTCACCCCTATGTTGGGGATGTCAGGGAACCTCAGGCAGACCTGCGGGACCACGAGCGGGTCAGCCGGGTACTCCCAGACCATGTTCCCCTGGTCAATCCTCTGGAAATCCTGTATGGAGGCTATGGTGAAGAAGAGGTCGGGCCTCCACCTGTCTATCACAGGATATCTGGGTATCGAGCTGTGTCCGTTCTTGCGGAAGAAGGACTCGAACTCCTTCCATGTCTGGATGTAGTCCCATTTGTGCTTTGTTATGGGCTTCCCTATGAAGCCGTAGTTCTCGCAGGGAGGGTCTCCACATAGTTTGCGATCCGCGTCAAGAGTCCAGAAGTTCTTTCCGCATTTGGGGCAGGTCTTGCGCATGAACCCCTTTTCGCGGAATATCTCTGTCTCATAATGCTTCTTCCACTCCTTCGCGAAATCCCTTTTGAGGCTCTCTTTCGTGAACATAATCAAACCACAGGTAAGTTTGGAAATTAATTATATATGACGCCAATATTATTATTAGGTTTTTAATCTTTGGTGTCCGGATGGTAAAAAAGGCGCAGGCGGAATTCATAATAATAGTGGGGATTGTGGCACTGGCCCTCGTTGTTGCATACTATGCCTCGCAGCCGAACGACTTGAGGCCCTCGAACGTGCCAGAGGCGGTTTTCGAGAAGCAGAAGGCTGTCCATGAATCACTCCTGGCAATGGCAAGGAAGGGAGCTGACAAAACGCTCAGTGTGATGGAAACGCATGGTGGCTACCCCACTGCAGAGCTTCTGGGGAACGGGACCTATGACATTCAGCCTTTTGTGGTTTTTCTGGACGAGGGGGTTCCTTACTGGGCAAGATGCCAGAGCAACCTCGCGCCTTCCAAGAAAGATATCGCTTACTGGTTCAGGCTTTCCATGGAGAATTACATCAGGGAGCACATAACCGAGATAACAGGCACGTACAGGAACGCGAGTTTTGACCTTTCCCGGCTTTCTGTTTCCGTGAACATACTGAACACCACCGACAAGATAGAGATAACCATAAACCTTCCCACAAAGGTGGAAGGCTACTCGCTCCAGAGCCCCCTTTATCCGTACAAGGCCTCCCTGGATACGAAGCTTGGGGAAATCTATGATTTCGCAGCCGACTTCTCCAAAGCCCAGTCCTCCAAGCGTTTTCTGGAGGTGTTCACCACAGCCTCCATTTACATGTCCAAGGATGCGGAAGACGGCTATGCCAAGCTTCCCACAGGCGGATTCATGACGAACTGCGGGGAGACTATTTACAGGACGCCTGACCAGATATCCGCTTACCTGAAGGAGATAGCTGAATATGTCCTGACGCAAATCCTCTGGTGGCAGAACATGCCTGTGGATCCCAGCAAGCCGAAGGTCTATGCCATAAACAGGGAGATTATGGGGAGGGAATACAGGGACCTTGAAATAAGCATGTATCTTCCTGATGGTTTCTCCTTTGACACAAGAGGGGCTGTAGTGATAACCAATGATGAGCCGGCCTACACGAGCATGTTCTGGAGCGCCCCCGACTGCCTCGGGGTTTACAGCATGAGCTACGCGATCTCCTATCCTGCCATAGTGAGGGTGAAAGACCCGCTCTCCGGCTATTCGTTCAATTTTGCTGTCTACGCTTTTGTGGACAACTCAGGCGGGAAGATGCAGCCTGGGAAATGCGAGGATGTGAAGACCGGGGAGGACATTTGCAAGCAGGCCGGTTGCTCTGCAAAAATCAAGGTGACGGATGAATCAGGGAACCCTATAGCGGGAGCGGTCGCCACGTTCGGGGAATGTGGAATCGGGACCTCTGACTCCTCAGGGACTATAGAAGGGAAGATAAAATGCGGGAACCGCAAGCTTAACATATTCAGGAACTCGAGCTATGATTTCTTCAACCAGAACGTCTCCTCCTCTGCGATAAACGGCACTTATGTGCTTCGCTCCCTGGCGAACTTCACAGCGAATTTCAACAGGGTCACGATAACGGAGCAGGGCGTATATACAAAATGTGTAATAGGCAAGCCCAGCGATCTCATCTACCTGGAACTCGCGTCAGGGGGCAGGATGTTCACTCTAACAAATATAGACCCGGAAAGTGTGTCCGAGAGCTGCACTTCAAACCAGTCATGCCTGGATGAGTGCCAAAGAACGCTTAACATAGATTTGTGCACGAGCTGCGCAGCGAGCTGCATAGGAGGTTTCCTTGACAGCGTGAATATCGGCTACATCCCTGCGGATGTTTATGATGCGAATGCCACTATGATGAGCTTGGGTATGATGAAGGAAACGGGCGGTTTCATAACATCCTATGCCCTGAAATCAACGGCAAAGAACATATACATACATGTGCCGGAAACCGCCACGCCTGATTACAAACTCTCCGACTCGCAGAAGCTGGCGCTTGCCCAAAAACTCAGGGAATGTGGGATAGAGCCAATCTCGGAGAACCCTTACCCCAAGACCACTTACCTCACCTCCTGCACATGCGGGAACCTGAAGGCAATCTGGGATGATGTTAAAACGCGTTGCACTCCCGCTCTGGACAGCATGTTCTGCACATGCCCTATAGGAAGCTCCTATCCTTCGGGATGCGGCCAGGGCTGCGGGGACCTTCCATGCGACACATGCTGCGACCTCGGTCAGATAAACCAGCTCATCAAGAGCTGGGCCTCGAACTGCAGCACAAGGGTGATATGCCAATGAATCTCAAGCTGATCGTTCTGGGAGTGTTCGCGATAGTTTCCTCATACCTGCTTCTCTCCATCCCGCTGACATCCGCCACAAACGTGAAGATATATTACAACGGGGCCTACCAGTCCTCTGTCCAGTACAACCCCCAGTCCCTGATAAAGAAGGATGTTTCCGTGGAATCAGGAAGCGTGAAAATAGGCATATCCAATACAACAGCAGGTGCGTCCGTTGAAAGGGTTTACGTATACTCATGCAAAGGCCTCGCTCCTGACGCATGCATTTCCAGCGTCTCCCCCGAAGCCGGCGAAGGGAATTTCGCTGCAGCCTACCCGTGGAATTCCGTGGCTGACAGGACCGCGGGATATCCTCAGAAGGCCAACTTCATAATACTTGTGAAAATCAGTTCCGCAGGCAAGGTGTTCTGGACAGGCTTCTGGCAGTGGATAGAGAGGACGGATGCCTCGACTTACACGGCCTACGAGAGCAGGACCAGCGAGATGGAGGTGCATGCAAAGGACATAGATGATGTTGCAGCCATAAGGAATTTCATAGCGAATAACATGCTCATTCCCTTCAATCCCGAGTGGGTCACGAGAATAGTTTTCCCTCCGGCATCCGGGCTTTACCTGATAAAATCCGGGCTGCAGGAGATTGAGAACCAGCGGTTCACAACAAGCGTGATTGCTCAGAACCAGCTCACATCCATTGACAAGGACCATGGATTCGCTTTCGCTGATATCAGCAATTCTGTATTCTCCCCTGTCACGCTGAACCTCAACCCGGATTACACCTGCGGAAACAACAATTGCGAAACCCCGCTCGGGGAGAGCCAGGCCAACTGCTGCATGGACTGCGGCTGCCAGAACGGCTATTATTGTGATTCAGGCTACGGCTGCAGGCAGACAGCAGGCATAAGCCTTTCGCTTTACGGAACGCCTGTCACAAAGGTCAGCAACTGCAACCAGCAGCATGTCCTTAACATCGTGGCAAGGATAAATAACCCGCCGACTGGGATGAGCATAGCCTCCGCAAGATACAAGCTGGGCTCGAGCCCCTATCAGACAGCCTCCTGCTCGGGAGGCTCAGGCACGGGCTATATCTTCAGCTGCCCCGTGACCGTTCCAGCTGTTCCGGGCTGCGATGCAGGGACCTATAAAATCGGGCCGAATTACATAAACTTCTCCATATCGTATCCTAATGGGGCAAGCACGGCTTCCGGCCACATAGCGGCCTCTTTCCCAGAAATAACAATAGGCTCTTACACATGCGGGAGCAATGGCTGCGAATCCTCGCTTGGAGAGAGCGAGAGCGTGTGCTGCTATGACTGCGGGTGCCCAAGCGGCTACTGCGATGTTCAGGCTTCCCAGCCAGAAGCCGGGGCATGCAAACAGGACCCTTCCAACCAGAATCTGCGCGTCCTTGGTTTGAATCCCCCCAGCTTCTATACGCATAAAGCGGGAGACCATGTCAGCTTCCTTTATCAGGTCAGCAACAGCCCCATGACCCTGGCGGTTTCTGGCCAAGCGTGCTCCATTAGATGCTCAAGGAATGACGGCCAGGCCTGCACTGCAACCTGCGATGTTTCCTGTTCCAAAGCGAGTTCCTCGGACGCTTCTGTATACAATTCGAGCTGTTCCATGGGCTTCTCCATAGCCGCTTATGACCCGCTCAAGGGCTACAGCCTGTTCCCGACCCTGAATGTCTCCGTAAGCTACAAGAACGGCTCTGCAAATACATTGCAAAGGGTTCTCAGCTCGGCTGTCCCAACCATAAGCATAGGCGCTCACTGGTGCGGGGACAGGAAATGCGACCCGGACGAGAGCAGCCTGACGTGCTGCTATGACTGCCCGTGCGCGCAAGGCCAGTACTGTGATACCAAAGACCTCACATACAGGAGCGAGGGGGATTCCTGCAGGCAGAAACCGGAAATCCAGCTGGAAAGCATCGGTTCGACCGCATTCACGGATTCTTATGAAGAGCATGCGATAAACGTTACCGGCCATGTAAGCGGCAGGCCGGGAGGCCTGCAATTGACTCCTTTCTGCTCCCTGGACAGCATTGCATGCTATTCTTCCTGCGAAGAAACGGGAGGAGATTCAAGCACATACGGATTCCTGTGCCAGATAATTGTTCCCTCAATAGACTACAACACTTCGGCTTTGTACGATCCCGCGACAAAGAAGATAACCATAAATCCGAACGGCCTGAATCTCACGCTTTCATACAACAACGGCCCGTCCAAGCAGACAGATTCCTTCTCTTTCGCGATTCCTGAATCCGTTATAAATGTCATACCAAGATGCGGCAATGACATCTGCGAAAGAAGCGTTGGTGAGACTGGAAAGACCTGCTGCACAGACTGTGAATGCTTAAAGGATTACGGGAAGGGTTATTTCTGCTACCAAGGTAAGTCTCCAAACGGGGAATGCCTCTCAACCTCAGCGATAGACATGAGGATACAGAGCATAGAGCCAGACCCTGTCAAGTGCACCATACTCCAGCTGGGCGGCAAATGCATCTTCACCCAATCCCTCAAGGTTTATCCGCTTGTCCTGAACCCGCCCTCTGACCTTGAGGTTATCGACTCCTATTACAGGATAAACAATTCCGGCAACTATACACCTCTTAATTGCTATAAAATCACAGGCGAGGAAGGCAACTATTCCTGCTCCATAGCCTTGGAAAACATACCCAAATCCTCCCCGGGGAAAGAAACCCGCACTATAGACCTGAAGATGTCCATGGGCTACACCCTCAGCGGTGCCCTCATGGTCGCGAACCTCTCTGACCAGAAGGCCTTCACCGTGAGCAGGGAGTACTCAGAGGCCGTGGAATCCTGCCTACAACAGCAGCAGAGCATAGACAGGAAGCTGAAGGACCTGAAGAAGGACAAGACGCTTTACACGATACTTGCCATAATATTTTTCATAATTTCGCTTGTTTTCTGGATAATCTATTATATTTCCTGCTCCGAAACGTGCACTGACACTTATAAAACCATTGCGATAATCGCAGCAATAGTTGGCGGGTGCGGGCTTGCATACGCTTTGAACAGGCTCAGCAGCATAGACGGCAAAATACAGCAGTTGCAGGCCCAAAAGCAACAAATATGTGCCTCATCAACTTTCGGGGGCCTTTCCAGCTCGACAAGCTCCGCCACCAACTGGATTTACACTATTGGCCAGTTATACGGAAGCATAACCTGCACGATGGGCGTTACGGGGGCTGTCGGGGGATTGAGCTGGGGAGGAACAAATTCAGCGGGTAGTGGTGCAGGGCAAATGAATTCCGGTTACCAGCCCGTTATGAGTGAAGGTGGTGCAGCGTTTAGTTAAGTAGTTACAAAATTAAGATGTAGATTACTCATTCTTAAGAATAACCACTCAAAAAATCAATGAGTGAGTTATTTTAAGTCGACAAAGCCAACTTCTCTCTACCGTTCTACCCGAACAGGCTTGACAACCCAGCCGCTGCCTCTTCCGCTTTCTTGCTTGTGTCTTCCTCTTTCTTCTCTTCCTTCTTCTCAGCTTTTGCTTCAGCTGGCGCTGCTGCGGCCGGAGCCGCGGCAACGAAGGCGGCCTGCTTTATCGCGTCATCTATGTTCACTCCCTCAAGGCTCGAAACTACTGCCTTGACCATTCCCGGGTCTGCGTGCTTTCCTGCAGCCTCCAGGACCTTTGTAAGGGAGTGCTCATCCACCTTCTTCCCTGCGCTGTGAAGCAGAAGCGCTGCATATATCATTTCCATATTAGCACCTCCAAATTATAGATAGAAGGCATCGGTGGCTGGAAGTTGGCCGCTGCCAACTTCTTTCTCTTGTAACGCCTTCATTCTAACCATTCTCTGAACTCTCCTGTTCGATTTTGACCTTCCCTTCCAGGACATCATGCTGGGCCTTCGCCTTCGCGAAAAGTCCGGGCATTGTCTCGGGAAGCATGATTCCCGCGTTCTCGGCAAGGCTGATGGCCTGCCTCTGGGCCTTGGTCAGGAACAGCGGGACAGTGTCCTTGGTGTAGTAATTGGTATTGAATGCCAGGTTGAATGCGGCCGCGTGCGCTGCCGCGAGGTCTTCCAGGTACTTGCTCGGGGGTATGCTGAGGATGTCCTTCAGGTAGATTATGCCCTTCTCCCACACGGCTATGAGGTTCAGGCCTATCTCCATGGGCTCTATCCCCAGCTTGGCAAGGACCTCAGCTATGGGTTTCTGTATGACCTCCCCTTCCTTTACTATAACCGTGTCCTTCCTGACGACTATCTTGTCCCCTTCCACCCCTGCGGGTATCTTGAGCCTCTGCAGCTCCCCTATCGCAGGCCCTACGGGAAGGCTTGTGGGACCTGCCTTTATCTCTATGTCGTGGGGCGCTGTGTCGCCAGGCTTCGCAAAGGCCATGGACTTGGACTCGTTAAGCATCACAGCCAGACGGAACGGGTTCTCGTTGCTGAAGAGCATGCCGGGTTCTCCATGCATCTTCTCCGCGAGTTGCTCTACGCCTTGGAGCTTGGATCCGCTAAGGACTATGCTTATGACTCTCTTTTTTAGGACCCTGATTTTCGCATGGCCCTTCAGCTTCTTTCGCATCTCGTAAAGCTGCTTGGCCGGAAGCTTGTGCATGTCCAGCATCCCGACAACCCTGTGGGTGCTGACAAGCTCCCCGACTTCCTTCGCATCCCTTTTCTTCTTCTCGGATACCATGTCAGTCAGTCCTTATCTTTACCGCAGGGCCCATGCTGAGCTTGATGTATGCTGATTTTATGTTGTTCTTTCCCTTGGGCAGCCTCTCCTTTAGCAGGTTGAAGATGGCTTCCATGTTCGCCGCCACCTTCTCCTCGGCCATGTCCTCCGTTCCCACGGAAACATGGATGACAGGGCTCTCCTTTATCGCTATCTTCACGGTCCTCCTGGCGGCCTCCACGAAGGGCTCTATCTTCACCTTGGGAGGTATGGGCTTGGGCATCTTGCCCCTCTGGCCAAGGACTACCCCGAACTGCTTTCCAATCGCGGGCATGAGGCTGGCCTCCCCAAGGAACCTGTCATACTCATTCGCTATCTTCTTGAGCCTCTTCCTGTTCCTGGCCAGCTCGTCTATCTCTTCCTTGGTTATCACGAGGTCCGCGGCCTTCTTCGCGTCAGCGGCAAGGGTATCTGCTATGACAGCCACCTTAAGGTTCTTTCCTCTTCCCTCAGGCAGCGCGACCTCCGCGTTTATCCTGTTCTCGGGCTTCTTGAGGTCCAGCCCCCTGAGGTTTATAGAAAAATCCCAGCTCTGCTTGAACTTCCTGGGCTTTGACTTCGCCTTCGCATCCTTCACTCTATCCAAAAATTCGCTCATGTCATCCTCCTGCCGAAGCAGTGTTGGCTTAAGCCAGCGGACGGGTCAGTCCCGTAATGATAGGTAGAATATGGGAATAAACATTTATAAGCATTTACAGGGATGCTTTCTCTTAAAACCGATGTATTTTAGTGTGATATTGTCTCCAGAAGACTGCTCAACTTCGAACTGGTATTTCACAAGCTGAATTTGGCGTCTTTGAACGGGAATGTTGATTTTGCAGCAGCCGTCATAAATGAAGGAGAACTCGTTTCCTTCAATTCCAATATATTTCGCAGAATTCCATCTATCCAGTTCTACCTCTCTGCCTCTATCCAGAGTAATAATCTGGTTTTTTCTCATAAGAATCGCTTAGATAGCCAGAATATAGTAAGAGTTCCTGCCGCTTCCCCTCTTCCTAACTATGTTCATGCCGGCCATCTTCTTCAGGTCGCTGCGGGCGAGGGTCCTGCTAACCCGTATCCTGCTGGAATATGTGACTGGATTTATCATGCCGTCCTTCCTGAGGACTGTTATTGCCCTTCCCACTCTCCTCTCGAAGGTTGAGGGGGGTCTTGGCCTTTCTGCGGCAAAAGCCTTCTGCAGGGAGTTGTATTTGTTCTCGAGGTATATCATGCGGGTCGTGAGCTCCTTTGACTTCCTCTCAAGCTTCTGCTCCAGCTGCCCGCGCTTGGTGTCAAGGTTGTGAAGGCGGAGTTCGTGCTTCTCCTGCATGCTTTTCGCGAAGAGGTGGCTTTTCTGGAACCATTCGTAAAGCTGCTGCAGAGACGCGTCTATCTTCCTGTAGGCGTTCCTGTTCTCCTTGGCCGACACCGCCTCTAGAATCCCGTGGAATCCCACTGCTATCACAAGCAGGGACAGGAGCATATCTATGTAAAAGATGCCTGTTATGAGGCCTGATATGAGGAAGGCTCCTGCCAGTATGAAGACGAGCC
>DATEYJ010000066.1:0-9998 GCA_035256265.1 archaeon | reverse complement strand
CTTCGAAGATAGAGTTCGTGCAGGTGGTCCCTGCCAACCAGCTGCCCGCGCTATACCAGGGTTCCATTGACGCCCTGCATACGTATGAGCCGACTACCTCAATAGCGCTGCAAGGCGGGAATGCGAAGAGGCTCTACGGCTCAATTTACGCAGAGCAGCTGAACCACAACCCCATGGGAGTTTCCATAATATCATCCAGATTCATATCGGAGAATCCATCGCTGGCAGGAAAGGCCGTCGCGGCATTGAACATGGGATCGGATTTCATGAGAGAGAACGATTCCGCAACGAGAGAGATGGCCGCCAAATACGTGAAGGTCGAAAAGGCCGTGGCGGACAGCATGGTATTCCCGTACATGAGCAGGTCGGATCAGATAAATGAAGACGCGCTGCAGTCCTATGCGGACATGCTTCTGGACATAGGGGAGATGAGCAGCAAGATTGAAGTCTCCGGCCTGCTATACAATCCGTAGGTAGCAGAATGGTGACCATAGAAGCTAAAAGCCTGTCCAAGGAATTCTCCCAGCAAAAAAACAATGAAAGCAATCTGAAGGTCCTGGAAGACATCTCCTTCAGGGTAGAAGATGGCGAGTTCGTCGCGTTCTTCGGCCCCAACGGCTGCGGGAAGACGACGCTGCTCAACATCCTGGCCGGGATAGAGAAGCCCAGTTCCGGTAAAGTCCTCATCAACGGGAGGGAAGGGGAGCTGTCCAAGATAGGCTTCGTCTTCCAGAACTACAACGAGAGCATGCTGCCCTGGAGGACCGTTACCGGGAACATCGGGCTCGCATTAGAGATCCAGGGGAAGAGCAGGGAAGAGAGTGACAGTGTAATAGGGCATCTGGTTAGGAAGGCCGGACTGATTGAGCACAGGGACAAATACTTCTACGAGCTTTCAGGAGGCCTGAAGCAGCTGACTGCGATATGCAGGGCATTCGCCTATGACCCCGAAGTCCTGTTCATGGACGAGCCTTTCAGCTCCCTTGACTATTCCACCTCGCGGAGGATGGGGCTGGAGCTCCTGAACATCTGGAAGGAGACAAGGAAGACTACACTGTTCGTCAGCCATGACATAGACGAGGCGATATTCCTGGCCGACAAAGTCATCGTCCTATCCAAGAGGCCTGCTGGCATAAAGAAGGTCGTTGACGTCAGGCTCCCGAGGCCAAGGACGCTGGACATGCTATCAAGCAACAGGTTCTTCGAGATAAGGAACAGGATACTGGAGCTGTTCGAGTATGAGAAATGAGAGGATCTATTACTTTGTAGTCCCCATGGCGATCCTTGTAGCCTGGCTGATCGTTTCCAATCTGAGGCTCATCAGCCCCCTGTTCCTGTCCACGCCGCAGGCAGTCGCCCTGGAGATCCTGGACCTGTTCGCTACAGGCGCGATATTACCGGATATACTGTTCACTCTATACAGGACGGCCTTCGGCTTCATTATAGCTTGCCTCATCGGCATACCGCTTGGCCTGCTCATGGGCTATTACGACAAGATATACAACTCTCTGGAATTCGTGGTCGAATTCTTCAGGAGCGTGCCTGCCACCGCGCTTTTCCCGTTGTTTCTTCTCTCCTTTGGCATCGGCGACCAGTCAAAGATTGCCCTGACAGCATGGACCGCAAGCCTTGTGCTGATAATAAACTCAATGTACGGGGTTCATCTGGGTAAAGGGCTCAGGATAAAGGCAGCAAAGACCATGAAGATGAGAGGATCCGTTCTTTTCAGAAAAATCATTTTCCCTGAGGCCCTGCCTCAGATATTCAATGGCATGCGCATAGCAATCTCGCTTTCGCTGGTTATTGTCGTCGTGACGGAGATGTTCATCGGAACCAATTTCGGCCTGGGGCACAGGATTATTGATGCCCAGCTAGTTTACAGGATCCCAGAGATGTACGCAACCATACTCATCACAGGCGTTCTCGGATTCCTTATAAGCAAAGGCTTCATCTATTCCGAAAAGAGGATCGTCCACTGGAAGGGGAAATAGGCCGCCGGTTCGTTATTCCATCAATAAGGAGAAGCCGGCACGCTCTCCTTTAAAACCTTCTTTTCACGCATGTATTTCCATCTTATTTCCCTTAGCGCAACTTACACGCCGGTGCTGATTTTTCGATTGAAGGTGCCTTTTGGCACCTTCCTTCCACCAACTATATGCCATTGCTTAATGAGCTCCTCTCCTTCGCCACCACGAAGGCACCCACAAGGATGAGCACGGAGCCTATCCTCTGGAGGAGAGGGAAGGGCTCCCCGAAAACGTAGATCCCTATGAGAAGGGTTATCACGGGCGCAAGCAGGAGAAGGGCGGAGGCCTTGGAGACGTTTATGAGCTTGAGGGACCAGTAGTAGCAGAACACATAAGCGAAAAGGACGCCTGTGGATACCAGGACGTTACCGAGCTGGGCGGGTGTGAGGGAGAGCAGGGCTCCTGTCTTCCCGAGGGCCAAAACAGCTGCGAACAGGAAGAGGGAGCCTATGAACATCCTCGCGAATGAGACCACGAGATTGCTCTCATCTTTTATGAGCGCGAATCTGGCGAGCACGTTCTCCACACCCCAGAGCATGGTGGCCCCGAGGACGAGCATGTCCCCGAGCTGGGGATTGGTCCAGAATTCTGCGGGGCTGATATCGCTGGACACCACAAAGAACGCTCCTATCAGCATCGCCAGGAGGCCGAGGGACTGGACTCTCGAGACGCGCTCCTTAAGGAAGATGAAGGCGAGCACGGTCGTGTAGATGGGAAGGGTCTTGTGCAGGAAGGCCGCGCGGCTGGATGTGGTGAGAGAGAGGCCTGAGAAATAAAGGAGGAAGGCAAGGCCGCCTCCTATCACACCAATAAGGATCAGGTATTTCCAGGGGACCTTCTTGAAAGCGGATTTGGATTTCCTGGAAGCCCAGCCTGCGAAGGCGAGGAAAATCAGGCCGATGATAAAGGCCCTTAGGGCCGTGAAGACAGCAGGCTCAAGATTGACCACGAAGACCTTGTTGAGCGGAATTGCTATGCCGCTTATCACGGCGGTGAGGACTGCGAGAATCGTGCCGAGAGTCTCTTTTTTCATTGGTAATATTTCGGAAGGCCTGGCTTAAATCCTTGCGCCAAAAGAATCCGTCGAAAGTGGAATGACGACCTAATCGCTTCATGAGCGGAGTAATCCGTTAATGATGCGAGGTCGTCTATCAAGTCACGGAGAGTAGAGGAACGGCCAGTTGTTGAGCTGCTTGGAATGGAACTTCTCCTCGACAACGCTGACGAAGCGCTCGAGTATGGTGCCGTAGTATTCCTGGGGGATTATGCGCGGGTCAAGCTCCGGCGTCTCATTGAACGCGTCTATGAGGAAGACGCGGTCATTCTCATCCACGGCCCACTCACACGCGTTTATGTCGTAGTCCAGGGCTGTGTTCAGCCTTATGTTGTAGTCCCTGACCGTGCGCATCACATTCCGGATGTCCGAGTAGTCGCTGGCGACGTAGCGCCTCTCGGAGGGGATGTACCTCACGAACACAGGCTCCCTGTTCCTGAAATAATACACCCTGTAGTAGGTCTTGGGCTTTATTATCTCCTGCGCAAGGAGGACTATCCTGTTCTTCTGGGATTCGTAGATCCTTTTTGCCTCGTCCATGTTGTTTGCGGTGAAGACGTTTTCCCAGGCATAGCCGTCATGCGACTTGAGAACTATAGGAAACCTCAGCTTGGAAAGCGACAGGTCGAGGTTGGCGGGGGCGAGCTGGTCCGCGGTGTCCATTTCGGTGTTGGTCTTGGGAAGGATCACTGTCTTGGGATACGGTATCCCAAGCTTCTGGCAGATGTTGAATTCCGTTATCTTGTCATCGCAGAGGTTCGTGAAGGGGTTGTTTATGACATAGGTCCCCTTGAGGGCGTAGTTCTTCACCATGGCCTTCAGGTAGTAATCGCAGTAGCTCGCCCTGTCCACCAGGACCCTGAATCTGTACTGGAGCGGCATCTCCTCTTCCGCGAACTTCAGGATGACCACAGGAAGGCCCTTGGACTTGAGGACGTTATAAACGTCCGTCAGGAACTGGTCGTCAGAGTCCCCAAGAAGGGCTATCTCACCCGTCATATTCCCCCTTGAATTTTTTAACCCAGTAGAGGAGCCCCTGGATGTCGCATTCGCGGTAGTAAGGGTCCTTCATCCTCCACTCCGGATTGTGGAAGCCCCTCTCATGGGCTACCCTTTCAAATATTGTCCTGGCCGCTAAAGTATTTTTCATCCCGGGATTCTTCTTCACCGTTTCCCTGGCTATCTCCCTTATCCTTTCCGCAGCCTCCAGCGTGGTCTCGAGCGCCTTCTTCCTGTATATCATGCCGTGGCCTGTTATCACGTGATTCACCTCGAGGGAGAGAACTCTCTTGAGTGAGCGGATGTACTCCTCCCCCAGGTGGAAATAGGGAACCGGAGTGGCGAAGTCCGTCTTGTGATAAGAGGGGCCCTGGGGCTGGCAGAGGTCTCCCACAAAGACGGTCTTCTTCTCGGGCATGTGGATGCATATGTCATCTCCCTTGGGGCTGTGGCCTGGGGTCGGAATCACTATATATTCCGTGTCCCCCAGGAGCATGCTCTCCTCCTTCTGGAACCTCATGAGCGAGCCGAGCCTGTGGTTGCTGAAGACCTCAATCCCGGGGAACCTCTCGCGGAAATAATTTATGTTGTGCACGTGGTCCCAGTGGTGATGGGTCAGGAAGGCGTATTTTATGGGCTTCTTCGTCTGGCGGCAGAGGTGCATAAAGTCCCCGCGGCTCTTGGGCTCGCATCCGGCGTCCATGAGGATGAAGAACTCCCTCTCCCTCACGAGGGAGGCGTCCTGAGAAACGAATATCTTCCTGAATAGTTTGCGCATATTACTTTGTTGGCGGGGCGGCTTAAATCTTCTTGCGGTGCAGCATTCTTCTTGCGGTTTCCGAAGGGATTTTCTCGGAAGCGTAGGAATAGTGTGTGCTCACCCAGTCCCCTCTCTTCACCTCGGGAGCGAATCGTGTGTCAAGGATTTTCTTTCCAGAAAGAGTGTTAACCAAAAGCAGCTCTCCCGAGCGGAGCACGCGCGCGGGGAAGACTATGCACTTCTCAGGAATTATATCTGGATAGAGCTTCATGCGCCAGCGGACTGCTTTCTCGTGCTCGAACAGGAAATACCTGCGGATGACTTCTGCATCTATGGCTTTCTTTCCCATGCGGAGGGCTATGAGCGTGCACATCTTGGCTGCCACGGGGAACATCTTCCCGGGGTCTATGTTCGCGGTCTTGCCTTCCGTGACTATGCGCTCAGCTTTCTTCAGGAGGCGTGGGTCGAGTGTCCCGCGCTTTACAAGCACTTCCCCACATGGGATAGCGTAGCGGAGGAAGAGCTCCTTGTCAGCAATTGGCAGAATTTTCATGATTTCAGACCCAAAGTCTTGATTATTTCCTTCGCGCGCCTCTCCGTGGTCTTCTCTATTATGTTGTTCCCGAAAACAAGCACCCAGTCCCCGACCCGGACTTTCACGAAGTGGGATTCCGCGGGGCTTTTCCTGCCTGAGAAGTCGACTATTATCTTCTTTCCTGAAACCTCGGCCACGCGGCCGGGGATGGCTAGGCACATGGTTATAGATTCTCTGGAGGGTTTTTATATTGCTGGAAAGGCCAATAGACAATCGGAGAATATGCGGCCTAGAATCACATTCAGGCGGATAACCAGCCCGAAAGGGAAGGATTTCGAGAGGCTATGGGAGATTTACAGGGAATGCTTCCCCATAAGGGATGAGAGGGAAACAAGAAAGGACCTTCTGGATATTGCAAAGGGATACAAGCGCAAGGAAAAGGAAAGGTACACGGAATGTTATCTTCTTTCGGTAAAAGTTAACGGCAGAATAGCTGGCGGCATAAATTTTGATTATGCGGAGGGAAGAATAGGCGGCAGAATTACGGGCTTCGGGACAATCTGGTACGTATTCATAGAGAAAGGCAGCAGGATGAGGGGCCTTGGGAGGGCCCTGCACGAGGAATGCCTGAAAACGCTCCGGGAGAAAGCGAAGGAGAGGCGCACAAAACCTGACCTGATTGCATGCGAGCTGAATGATGAGGCAAGGATGAAGCGCTCTGACAGGGAGAAGGATGATAAGGTCATAATAGACCCGGAGGAGAGGATGGCATTTTTTAGCAACCTCGGATATCGCGAGATTGACCCAACAAGATTCCACTATATCCAGCCCCAATTAACCGGGAACAGGCATCCCTGCAGAGAGCTGATGCTGGCCATAAAACCAACAGGAAAAAATTTCCATAACAGGGTTTCAGGAGAATACCTGAAACAGCTTTTATGGCTTTATACTTGGGCTGGATTCGAGGGGATTCCCGGAAGCGACATGAAGGGCCACAGGAATCCGGACACTGACAAGGCGTATAAGGAAATGAAAAGTGAGCTGGAAAGAGTGCGAAAACCCCTTTCCTTGAAGCCATTGGTTGGCAGTCCGGAAATTACAATACAGCCTCTTTCCAGAAAGAACGTTGGGGCTGCTGTAAGGCTGCTCAACGGCATATTCCATTACGAGAGGGAGATTCCCGAGGTCTCCCTGCATGCAAGCCTGAACCCGGAACCTTATAGAAAATATCTAAATGAATGGGATATACCAGAATTAAGGTACTGGGTGGCCTTGAGCAAATCCGGAAAGGTTATAGGAACAGTGGGGCTTTACTCTTATAACAAGGACAGGAAGGAGGCCAACTGGCTGGGCTGGTTCTGCGTTGTTCCCGGATACAGGAAACATGGAGTGGGGATGAAGCTGTTGGATTTCGCGATATACAATGCAAAGCTCTCGGGAAAGAGATACCTGAGGCTTTATACGAGCATGCACCCGAACGAGCTGGAATCGCACAGGCTTTACGAGAAGAAAGGATTCGTGAAGATGAGGGAAGAGAATACCCCCGGCTGGAAAGGCAAGAAGATAGTTTATGAGATGGGGTTGAGGAAATGAATGGCTTAATTATAGCCTTTTTATAAGCTTCTCGCAAATTCTGCGCATTTCATCGGGTTTCCTGTAAATGCCAGGCTTGCCTTCAACCTCATAAATATAGCGACCTACTATCCCATTATAATATTTGCCAGCAGCCATCCCGCCTTCGCTTATGTTGCCGCCTTGCTGGACCAGCCCTGGCGAATCTATGCAAATAGGGGCCACCTCCATGTTAGCAAGCATTTCCCTATAATGCCTAATATATTCAGGAAAAGTACCAGGCATCACGAAATTTCTGATGCCTTTGGAGCCGGCTATTTTGTAAAACCTCTCGCAATCTTCCAGAGTCGCGCAGCCGCCATCCTCTCTCAAGAATCCGTGGTGCGTCATGTGTGAACCAACGATTACGTTGATTCCATGCTCATAACCGGAATGGATTCCCGCAAGCAATGCTTCCGTGCCGCCTTGTACCGGAAAGATTATTGTTGCGTCGCATCCTAATCTGGCATCCTGCTGTACCTGCTTGTAAACCATCTCTGCTATGTCTGAGCCGGCCTTCTGGTGGTCATTTATAATTTTCTTATTAGGAGCGATTTTTTTCGTGACTTCGACTATTTTGCCAAGCGAATGCTCCTTCGCAAGAAGCGAGCTAACCTTCACTCCAGAAACCTTATCAAGGTCTGCCGTGACCTCAAGCAGATTTTTATAAAGCTCCAAATCGGTAAAATCGCATGCTGGCCATATACCACGGTCGATAGGCATGAAAAGAGGCTGAGTTAGTATTTTGGCCTCAATTGCCTTTTTATCTACATACAACTTGAGGACTTCAGGCGCGCCATACACGCGGAAATATGTTAGGAATGATTTGTATTGGTCTTCATTGATTAGTCCTTTCTTTCTGCCTGCCTCTATCAATTCTGTAGCCTTTATGTAGGATTTAACTTTATATCCGGTAGCCTCTTCGAATTGTTTGATTGCGCTTACGCTAGGATCAATTGTGGAGACTTCCTCCCTATCTACAAGTAGGTAAACACCCACCACATCCAGTTTAAACTCGTCCTCTACCGCTAGTTCCTTAAGTACATCTTGTGCATCGTATTTGGACTGCCCTGTAGTCATTACATCATCAACGACGGCGACCCTGCCGCCACACAACTTTATGTTATCCCCTCTTGCCACAAGCATCGCCTTTGCGTCGCCGCCGTGCTCCTTCTCCTCCTTGCGGTAGGTGTTCCATTTGGCTTTGTGCCCTTTCTTCATGAGGCCTGTAGCCGCATGCGAAGCCACATTAACGCACTTGTAAGGAATCCCAAAGCATACGACAGGTTTGTCTCCAACATCCTCGGAAATGAGGTCGGCATAGATTTCTTCAAGTTTTCCGACCACCTCTCCATCGTCTGCATTGCCCATGTTGAACCATAGCCTGGACTGCCTGCCAGACTTAAGAGAATAAGGATTTTCGCCAAAATCAAGCATCCCCTCTCGCAGGGCCATGTCAATGAACTCTTGCTTGTCCATTTGCACCTAAATATCTAGGGTAACAACTTTTAAATACATAATGTGTCCTTGGAATTTCCGGGTTGCATAACCAAGTTAAAGTTTGCTTGCATGCTCCAGAGCGACCTTTCTCATGTCACATGTTCCGTAAATCTTAACTATTGCATGCCACCTATCACCGGCAGCCTTCGCAGAATCAGTTATAGAACCGTCCTGCGCCACAAAGCCACGCGAATAGAAAACGGGTTCTATTCCTCTGGATTCAAGATTTCCTCTCAGCTCCTTTATTACACCAGGATTGTTTGCTGGCACAAGAAAATCTTTGACTTTTGAATCCGCGGCATTAAAGTACGTTTTCATTATCGCTCCATCACCTAGATATCCTCCTTCGCTCTGTAGGCACTTGTGGTGGGGAATCAGGCCGCCTACGATAACGCCTAAATCCTCATCAAGAGCAGCTTCAATCCACGCCTTCTCAGCTTCAAGGTCAGCCTGCGGGAAAAGAATAACTGCATTAACACCAGCACCCTTCAAAGTCCTTATAAATTCCTCGCCCAATTCAGTATCGATTCCAGATTGTTCATAAACGATGGGCTTGTTGCTATATTTTCTTGTCAGTTCTACTAACTTTGGCAGACCATAACCAAGGCCCAACTTGGGTCCAACCCTATACCCGCCAACGCAGTCTAAGTTCGAAGTATCTCTCGCAATCCTCTCGTGCGAACCAAAATCAACATCAGAATCAAGTATCAGGCTCCTTTCTCTTTGGATTATAGCATTGCCCATAATCATACACCTCCGAAAAATTCTCGTAATATGGTTAAATTAAAATCTTATAAAAACAGAGTGTGCCAAGCCCTCTTTAAAGATAAAAATAAAGGGGCCCCGCAGGGCTCCCTCTTTCAAATTCTATCAAGGAGGGGGGCGATACCTTCCGTTCTTTTATCTAAGTATCGGTATCCCCAGCTCCTGGGCGAAGTCCTTCTTGGCTTCCGATTTCTCGAATTCCATGGGCCCTATTATGTACGGAGACTTGACCCCTGTTATTATTGTTATCACGCGGATCTTCCCGTCAAAGCCCGGGTCCACCCTCGCTCCCCATATGACCTGCGCGTCCGGGTCAAGCTGCTTGGAGACGTATTCTCCTATGGTGTTTACTTCATCAAGCCTCAGGTCCTTTCCTCCGGTTATGTGTATCAGGGCGCCTGTGCCGCCTCCATAGCTCACCTCGAGAAGCGGGTTGGTCATGGCCTTTGTGACAGATTCCTCTGCGCGGTTGTTTGTGTTGGATTCACCCACTCCCACGGCTGCCACCCCTCCGGAGTGCATTATGGCCTTCACGTCAGCGTAGTCCAGGTTCACGAGCGAAGGCAGGGCTATGGTTTCCGTGACGCCCTTTATTATGGAGGATATCAGGTTGTCAGCGACTCCAAACGCTTGCTGGAGCGGAAGGTCTCCTGCCACCTTGAGCAGCTTGTCGTTCTCTATCACTATCACGGTGTCGCAGTACTGCCTCAGCTTGGTGAGGCCGTCCTCCGCCTTGCCCATTCTGGC
>DATEYJ010000065.1:0-5733 GCA_035256265.1 archaeon | reverse complement strand
CAGATCCTCCCCTCTGAGAACGCGGCTGATGTCGCCAAATGCTATCAGCCTGCCCTGCCTGTCAACCACATAGGCCACGCCTTTATCGCCAATCCTTATCCTCCCGACAAGGTCCCACATGAATTTCAGGTTAACCTCAGCCGCCAGCGTTCCCTTCAGATCGCCAAAAACGTCCTTGGCCGGAACGGCCACTATCATCATGGGCTCGCTCGTCACCTCGTCGATGTATACCGAGCCGACGTATTCTTCCCCCTTCTGGGCCTGGTCAAAGAAACCGCTGTCCAGCCTGCTCTCTATTCCGGAAGCCGACTGCGAAAGGCGGGAGACTTCCACAAGTTTCCGGTTTTGCGAATCCAGCAGAGCAAGCTGGCGGAATGAAGGTTCGCGCCCGAGAAGCTTGTCCAGGATGTTTTTTTGCTGCTCCTTGCTGTCAGCTGCCAGGCTGCTGACGCTGGCCGTTGACTCCATCATGCTGAATTTGTCCTGGATGAAGCTCCTTACTGTGCTGGCCGCGTCCTGGGCAATGAGCCGCTGCTGGCCGATGATAATCTGCTGCTGGGTCTGGAGATTGAAATAAAGCTCCAGCCCGCTTGCAATCAGCAGGACTACCGCGCTCAGGGCCAGGAAAGCAATGGCTAATGTAACGGTCAGGCTGCGGAAATTCCTCCCCTTCTTCGCTTCATTCTGTGCGGGCATTTTATCCTGATTTCATGAGGCTATCTTATTATCTCGTCCGCCCTGGCCAGCAGGCCCTCGCTCATGTTCAGGCCGAATGCCTGAGCTGCCTTGTAATTAATCTGGAAATAACTGTCGGCTGAGACAACGGGTATCGTGCCGGCCGGGGTGCCTCTGAGGACCTTGTCTACCAGAGGCGCGGTCTGCCTGCCGACTGCAACGTTATTGACGTTTACGCCAAAGATGGATGTATAGTTCCCTGCTGCCATCAGTGCCCCGCCTATCGGCAGCTTATGCTCATACGCGAATTTGCCAATCACTCCGAAGGCGTCAGGCGTCACGGCCAGGGGTTCGACTATAATCAGTATGGCATCGAAGCCCGCATCTACCGATTTGTTCCGCGCATCGAAGTAAGCTTGAAGCTCTGCAGCATTGTCCGCCGGAAGCTCTACCAGAGTTACGCCTGCTGCTTGGGCAGCCGGGCGTAAAACCTCTAGCTGCGGGTCAACAATCGGGTAACCGCGCTGATAGGGAACCAAGAATCGCTTGGCCTGCGGCACCATCTCCTGCATGACCTCAAAACGCTGGAGCACGATGTCCGGACCGGGATAGCGGACGCCTGTGATATTCCCGCCCGGTTCGCGTATGCTATCCACGAGGCCCATCCCTTCTATGAGGGCAAAGGTGAAGACCACGGGGATGCCTGTCCCTTCCGTCGCTTTCTTCGCCTCCATGGACGCCTCTGTGGGAAACACCACAATCACGTCAACCCTGTCGTCCACGAATTTATTGAGCGCGCTCCTGTATGCGGTCATGTCAAAATCCGTCTTCTGCACGTCATAGACTATGTTCTTTCCTTCTGTGTAGCCTAACTCGGTCATTTTGGCCTTTAAGCCGTCCGTTATGTCTGCGACAAAATTCAGGCCGGATAGAACCCCGACATGATAAACCTTCTCATTTTGCGTGGTTGTGCAGCCTCCAAGAAAAATGACTGCAATCAGCAAGGATGCAAGGACCGCCTGCAACCCGAATCCCGTTCTTTTATTTCTGACCATTTCTTATCACCCCTTTAACGAATTATCTCATCTGCCCTGCTGAGCAGGCCTTCACTCACTGTCAGATTCAGCTCTTTAGCCAGTTTGAAATTGATCAGCAATCTTGCCTCGGGTGTGACAACAGGAATCGTACCTGCTGGGGTTCCTTTGAGGATTTTGTCTGCCAAGGGTGCAGCCAACCTGCCCATATCATCAATCCCAATCTCATAACTAAAAATAATACTCCCTCTGATTGTGTAACTTCCAACTCCTCCAATGGGTATCTTGTATTCGGTCGCAAAATTGGTCATTGCTTCAAGAGCAGGAGGCGAGACCGAAAGAGGTTCACCCATTATTAGTATGGCATCCATGTCAATATCAGCCGATTTATTTCGCGCCTGTAAATCAGCCTTAATCTCTTCCACGGTTGTAACAGGATTTTCCACTAATGTTACATTCATTAGAGGACTTGCCTTACGTAATACATCAAGCGCTGGCGGGACAGGAGGGGCATTTGGGTTATAAGTTATATAAACTCGTTTGGCCTGAGGCACCAACTCATGTAAAATCTCTAAACGCTTGACAAAAATGTCTGAACCAGGCTCCCGCACGCCAGTTATGTTCCCGCCAGGCTGGCGCACACTATCTACAAGATTATTTCCTTCTATTGTAGTGAAGGAAAAAACCACCGGAATGCCTGTCCCCTGGGCAGCTGCCTTAGCTGCTAAAGCCGGTTCGGTGGGAAAGGTGAATATCAAGTCAACTTTATCGTCCATAAATTTCTTGAGAATTTGCTGCTCTTTGTCAGGCTCAAAGTTTGTCTTCTGTATATCATAAACAATATTTTTACCCTCTATATAGCCTAACTCTGTCATTTTGGCCTCAAAACTATCGGCTATGCCGGACAAAGCATCCAAGCCGGACAGAATGCCCACATGATACACCTTCTGCGTTTCCGGGGCCTGCGTGGTGCAGCCGCTCAAAAGCACAACAGCAATCACTAAAGTTGCGAGCAACATTTTCTGCATGAAACCAATCCTAGCTTTTGGCATTCCATCCCTCCTTCACTTATTTTTCAGCTGTCCCTCCAGCTTCCTTTTTTGCCTGGCATTTCCTTCCTGTTTTTCTCCCTTTTCATGCTGCACCTTAGGCACGGGCTTGCACCTTCGAGGGATATGCCGCTACCACCCTGTCCACGAACATTGATATGTCCTTCACAAGCTCCGTGTTTTTCCCGCCTTCCAGGCACACCAGAACGCCTATTACTTTCTTTGCCCTGAACACGGATATGAGCGAGTGCATGAATTTCACCACGGTGAAAGGCTCCTCGTAAGCAAGCAGCGTCGAAAGCGAATCGAATATCAGGGCCTCTATCTTTCCCAGGTCGATAACCTTGCCTGTAGTTATGCTCATTTCCGTAAGGGCTTTGGGGGACGAGACAAAAACTACCTGCCCCCCACCTTTCTCCTGCTTTCCGGTGCAGTCTATGATGAAGAATTTGCCGGGGTTTGCTCCCCATTTCTTCAGGTTGTCCGAAACCGTCCCGCAGGGCTTGTTAAGGGAGACGTAGCATATCCTGCTGTAGTCAGAGGATATTGAGCACGCGAGCTCCTTCATTTTCGAGGCATAGTTCCTGTCAGAAACAAGGAATATCGATATGCCGCCGGCTTTGCCTTCAGCTCTCATTTCCATCCCCCGGACATTCACAGAACGAAACCCTAAACATAAAGCAATTCTGTATATTCAATATTGGGCCTGGTGCAATATAAGATTTTAGAAGCAGCTACCCCTTCAGCCTGAGCGCCCTCGCTATCCTTGCCAGCCTTTTCGGCTTTATCTGCTTGTACTCCTCCCCGAGCATAACAGCGGCCAGCTTCTTAATCTCCTTGCTCGCGGGAGAGTTCGGGTTCAGGTCCACGACCGGGATTTTGGAGGCGAGGCTCCTGAGGATGTGCTTGTCCCTGGGGATGGTGGAGATTATGGGCAGCTCCACGAGCTTCTCTATGTCCTGTGGGGAAAGCTCGTGCCTGCCCTCCCCGGACATGTTCAGGACAATGCCCAGGGATTTGGCCCCCACCTCTTTCGCGATCTGGTGGCACTTTATCACGTCCATAACATGAGGGACAAACGGTGTCGTCACGAATAGTATCTCATCGCTCGCCCTGATTGTGGCCATCCCTTCCTTTCCCAAGCCAGGAGCCGAATCCAGCAGGACTATGTCCGCCTTCCCGAAAAGGTCCTTTATCCGATACTTGAGCTCCCCTATGTCTGTCCCTTTGAGTTCGTCAAGGGAGAGGGAGGCCGGGATTATCTTCAGGCCGGGAATTGAGTAGTCATAAATCGCATCATCCATGGAAGCCTCCCCCCTCAGAACCTGATTCAAAGAGATGGGATGGTAGTACATGCCCAGATAGAGGCCGAGGTGGGAGGTGGTGACATTGCAGTCCACTATTATTACCCGCTTCTTGTGGAAGGAGGCCAAGGCGGCCCCGAGGTTGGCCACTATGGTGGTCTTCCCCACGCCCCCTTTTCCGGAAACTATGCCTATTATTCGGGTCATTGCAAACACGCCGAGAATATGCCTATATCTAATTATTTGCGCGCAACAATAAAAAACCTCCTTCCTGCCTGAAAAAAGGAAAAAGTGGGAAATCTTAACCCGGTCAAATTTACGATGGCTGGACGGCTTGCATAAGCAGGCCGTCGTTCCATGTGGTGACTGGACGGCTTGAGCCAATTGGGCAAAGCCGTCATTCCAAGGAGTTCAGGCTGTCCAGTTGAAAGGGGACATAAGGCTGTTCATCTCCGCCTCATCCCCTATTATCAGGGGGACCTCCTTCGCAAGCTGGGCATTAACCTGGCGCATGTAATTCATGAGGTCCCGATCCGTAAAGACGGAGAACACGGTCAGAAGGATGCGCAGGACGATCTCGGCCTTGTACTTCTTGCAGAAGATCGTGAGGTTGGAGAAGAGGACGTATATGAATATGTCCGTGAATATGTACTGGCCCGAGTCCCCCAGGAGGTCCTTGCTGTTCCTGTAGAGCGTGCGGATGCCCTGGCTGCTGAAGAGAACGGGAGAGTTCTTTTCCATGAAGGCCTGCACCTGCGGCCATTTGGCAGTCAGGAGGTTATACGGAATCCAGTAATCCACATGCCCCAAAGGTTGGTATTTTTCTTTGACAAAAGCCGGGATCCATTCGAACCTGGCTTTTATCCTTTTCCCGCTTTTTTCCAGGAACCCTTCTTTTATCATAGCCATGTATAAAGGCTTGCCTATCCCTGCCTCCTCATGGTAGAGGTAGTTGGTCTTTATCCCCCACTCGTTCTGGATGGAAAAAAGCGATATGCCCTGGGGCCTTCCTGCGGCGCTGAGCCAGATGAGCCAGAAGTTCTTGTAGTTCATGAGCTTCGGCAAGAGTACCACTTCCTTCTTTATTTGTATGCCCATACTATGGTTTTTGCCAAGTCGGGATTTATGGAGGCGACCCCCCTCGATTCCGCTCTGACACCGTTTTTTCCCGAGGAGATTTCTGGGCTATTTTTTCAATACGCTTATACTATTATAGTTATACAATTTCATTAATAAAGACGCTTGCCAATATCTTATTATGCTTGAGCTTGCCTTACTCATAGTTCTGGTAGGTTCGGTCTGTTTCTTGACGTATGAGTTCTGGAAGGTCTACTCCCTGTATGAGAAACGCATGCATTACTACCGGTTTCTTCCCTCATTAAGCCTTCCGGAAGTGACAAAGGAATTGGACAGGCGTACAGCAAGTTCCGAATCTAAAATGGAACTGCATGACATCCAGCGCAGGATGGGCGAGATGCAGGCAAAGATGGAGAGGCAGCAGGCCGTGATGGAGAAGGTAATAAAGGGTCTTGGTGAATGAGATGGCTGAAGGCCAGCTTGTGGAGAAGGAGCTTGAGGAAAGCAAGAAGAGAATAGAGACCCTCGAGAAGGAGAAGGCTGAGCTTTCTGACAAGACCAAGGGGCTTGCTGACATAATAGAGAATCTCTCAT
>DATEYJ010000064.1:0-11738 GCA_035256265.1 archaeon | reverse complement strand
ATACAACAAAAGATGTTTATTATTTTGATGTAACTAAAGTAAAGTCTCTTGATTAATCCGTTTAATTCAGAACCCCATATTTCCGCTAGCTATCGGGCACATTTACCCAGCCATCTCCCGGGCCTCTTTTATTATATAGGAAGCCCTTGTTAGCGCCCTCTTATGTATTTAGCGTATTCCTGGTCCATGCCCTTTATGTGCCGGACGAGCCATTGGGAAAGGTATTTCTCTATCTTCTTCAGCAGCTCCCTGATGTCCACGGAGGAGAAGCTGCCGGAAGCCATCTTGTCCCTGAGCTCCTTCTGGAAATCCTGATAGAACTTGACGAAGCCCTGGTGGACCTTCCTGTGCTTCTCGAGGCCTGGGAAGCCGTGCTCCTTCATGTATTGCTCTTCAAAGGTGAAATGCTCGTTGATGTAAGTGTATAAGAAATGGTTTGACTCCCTCAGGGAAGCCATGTCCACGTCGAGGGAAGAGAGAATCTCCACCAGCCTGTTTATCTGGTTCAGCAGGTTCTTGTGCTGGCTGTCAATCGTTTCATTCCCCACGGACATGGATGAATCCCACTTGAGCGCCACCTGAACACCTTTTGAAATATTGTCCGGGGCGCCTTAAAAGCGCCTTGCCGGATGAGGGAGCCGGGTTCCTGAGGGCGGATGCGGGCATTTCTTCGCAAACCTTAAAAAACTTCCTGCCTATTGCTTCTGATGGACGGAAAAGCCGTTGCTGGAAGAGCCATAATACTGCATTACGTGGACGAGGATCCTTTCAGCCTCAAGAGGAATCTTGTCATATATACAATTACTCCGGAATCCGTGGATTACATGGAATTCTTTATCTCTGGCGAATTCAAGCACGGGAGCATGGGAATGCAGATGTTGGACTGCACGCCCCTGAAGAAATTGCCCACAGATGGCAGGAGCCACCGCGCCAAGGATATAGAATACACGCTCAGGAAAGAATGCGCAAGAAAGGGGAAGAACATAATAAAAACCGAGGACATGAGCGAAGAAACGGCCAGTGAGATGGCAATATCCCACATGAGCGAGTACCTAAAGATACGCCTCAAAGCCGAATGTCTGAAGTTCCAAAAGTAGTCACATTCCCCTCACTCGCCCCGCAGACGACGTTTTTATTCCCCAGCCTTGAATTATTATGTATGGGTTCTAAATCCCTAGCATGAAGCAGTCTCATTTCTTCTGGGTGCTTGCCTTTGGAGCATTTCTGATAATCCTGCTCATACCCGAGAATCAACCTGCAACACAGCCCCAGAACATCTCACAGGTCTGCTTCGGCCAGGAGTGCTTCCAGGTGGAGCTTGCGCTAACTCCGGAGCAGCAGGCCAGAGGGCTCATGGGAAGGGAGTCCCTCCAGGGAGGGATGCTGTTTGTCTTTCAGGAAGAGGGGATTTACGCCTTCTGGATGAAGGACACGCTCATACCCCTGGACATGATATGGATGGATTCCCATGGAATGGTGGTCTTCATAAAGGAGGACGCGCAGCCCTGCGGGCCTGTGGAGTGCCCCACCATAAACCCCGGAAAGAAGGCCAGGTATGTGCTTGAGGTGAGCGGGGGGACTGCGGGGAGGATGGAGCTGGGAGAGGGGGATATGGCTACCATTAGCATGAATTAAAAATGGATGAAGCGCCTCCCGGCGCTCTCCAAAATCCTATTTGAACAAATCCTTCTTCATCCACAGGTATATCACGATTATCGCCGGTATCACTAGCCCTATTATGTTGAAGGTGGCTACGGCCATCAGTATGCTGATTATCTCCACTATCATGGCTATCGTCCAGCCGATCTTCTTCATCTGCCAGAGCCAGTAGATGGCCACGAATGAGATAATGCTCACTATCAGCACAAGCACGCCTATCACTCCAATAAAGGGCCCCAGGAAGGCCAGCATTGCCGCGCCTTCCATCCCTGCAAGGTATCCGGCCAGCCCCCCGAGTCCTATCAGGACAAGAGCTCCAAGTATGCCGAGTATCGCTCCCAGGAAGCCGAGTATGCAGATCACCGTGACGCCTGTGGGCCTGGTTTGAGTTGCTTTGTCTGCCATATCTGGATTTTGGTTCGGCTATTTATAAAACAGGCCGGGGGCCTTCCGGGATGCTGGAAGCTGGCAAAGGAAAAAGGGAATAAAGGAAGGGGACAGGGCTATCCTAAGGATTGCTTAGCTCCGCTGCCGTCTATTGTAAGGAAGACGGCTCAATCCTTTTAACAGTTTGCACGAATAGTTTCTGATGAACGGGAAGAAAAGCGGTTATGGCGGGCCTGCTAAAGGCAGGCATGAAAGGGCTTTAGCGCATCAGCCAACGAAAGCTTTATAAACTAAATTTGTAACTATCTATTAGTGACAAATATTACTTAAGGTGTAACTATGTCTTGCCAGATAAGCCCAAGGAAAATCTTTGATGAGCGCAGAAGGAAGTATGCCGAGATGGAAAAGAATATCTTCAAGAATTATCTGGAAGCCCTGGGGCCAAGGGGATATATAGGGCCTAGAAAGGAGGAAAGCCTCCGCCTCGGGGCTTATGCGCTTACCCACATAGACATCCTGGAGAATACCATGCGGGATGCCAGCAAGGAGCTGGCTGCTCTGGGCGTTTATGAGACGCACAAGCTTTTCAAGAAGCAGTTGTCTGACCTGGAAAGCACCAAAGAGCACGCCCTGAACGGCTATCTAAACAGAGAAATCACAAGGCGGATTTTATGGCATGAGATAGGGGATATATGGGGACATGCCAATTCTCACGTTGACGAATTGCCGCTGATCACGCTTGATGCGCAAGAAGTGGAAGACATGGCTGCCTAGCTCACACCCTCTCCCTGACAGCCTCCGTCGCTTGCGTGTCCATTCTTTCTGTGAGGCCGTCCACAAGTAGCTTCCTGCCTTTCTTCTTCACGAGCCAGTATGGATAGTAGACAAGCTCCATCTTTTGGGCCTTCAGGCCTGGGAGCGCCTTTTCAGGATGGAATGAGGGTTCTATCAGGAGGCCGGGCGGTGATGTCTCTGAGGGCTCCTTCCTCATGGAGACGGCCTCTCGAGGCATCCTCTTCGGGAAAGGGACCCTTTCCAGGGAGCCGTCCCTCTCTAGGATAAGGGAGCCTGTCATGCCGTCCACGTAAAAGGCCCTCTTGCCAGAGGAGACCTTCCATAAGGGGTACTTGAGAAGGTCCACGGCATCCGCCCCTTTATAACGGAAGAGAATCTCATCCTTAGAGACTTTGGGCTGGAACATCCTGTGGACGGATGGCGGGCCTGTCTCCGGCTCTTCCACGTACCTCTGCTGCATCTTCACATTATCCCCGCCGTGCTCGCTCCTTCGGATGCGAATGTCCACTATGAGCGGCTGGTCGGTTATCCCGACTATCATGGCCACGCCCACGGGAAGGTCGCGGATGTCATCCTTCGCTCCCCCTCCCATACCTTCCACGGATTCCGAGATGGCGTTCAGGTCATTCGGGTTGGTGACCTTCAATATAATCTGCGTATTGCACTGGGAGAGCACGTTCTTGTCCACCCGCGCTGGCCTCTGGGAGACCGCCATGAGGCCCATCCCGAACTTCCTCCCCTCGCTCGCTATCGTGCGCAGAATCTTAGAACTGGCCACTTCTCCAAAGCCCCTCTCGGGGCAGAAGTTGTGGGCCTCCTCCAGGACGAACAGGAATGGAGGTATCTTCCCGCGCTTCCTTGCGGAGAAGAGCTCCTCCGCGAGCTTCATGACCACCATGTGCTGTATCTCGGGCCTGGCCTCCTTGAGGTCCACTATGCTTATCTTCCCTTCCTTCACCAGCTCCTCCGGCGACGTGGGCTTGGTGGAGAAGAGGCCTGTCTTGACAAGGGATTCAAGGGAGGAGACCAGGCTCCACTTGGCCTGCGAGCGCGCCTTCGAGACCTCATCCATCACGTCCGTGAGCGAGTATTCCTGGCCTTCCAGCTTCTTCACGGACGAGTATAAGAGGACCTTCTGGCTGGCGGAAAGGCCCACCGGGAGTATGTGCATTATCTCCTCCGCGGCCAGACGCGAGTTCAGCTTTATCTCCTTCCCCATCCTGAACCCGTACATCTGGATTTGGCTCCTGTAGGACTTGGGCTCCACGTCAAACCTGGGCATGAACCTGTTCTCGGCTGGCTTGGAATTCGCGGACTGCAGCGTGAAATACTCCCCGTGCGGGTCTATCACCACGGCGGGAACCCTGTTCTCCATGAGCTCCTCCATGAGCACGCCCGTGAGGTAGCTCTTCCCTGTCCCTGTCTTGGCAAGCACGGAGATGTGCTTCTTCACTAGGTTGTCTATCGGGAGGCGCACCTTCATATCATATCCGTCAAGCAGCCCCACATAAGCGCCTGAATCCTTCAGCCCTATGGTATCCTTTATGAACCTGACCTCGGCCGCGAAAACCGGGCTTCCCGGAGAGAAAGGCACGCTCGGACTCTTGAGAAATCCTCTGCTGTCACGGAAGCCAATCACGCTGGCATCCGCCCTGGTCCTGCTCCCGTCCGTGGTTATCCTGTCTATGCCCGCGAGCACCCATATCCCCTCGGGGTCCTTAAGGGTCACGTAATCCGTCTTGCGTATCCTGGACTCAGCATCAAAACTAAAGGTTCTTGTTGTGGTTTTCCCGACAACCGTTCCCAATTGCATAGACTCACGTCAGATTATTATTGGGAACGTTGGTATAAAAGGGGTTCTGCGTTCACCTATTTAAGATTGCTCAGGAATAATATTATTGAAGGTTGTGCATGGCTGAACGCGCTTCCGTTTCTGAGATAGCGAAGAAATACGAGAACAAGTTCAATCCGGATAGGTACATCAAGGCCGCGGAAAGGTTGAAGCCGGGGCCTGCTTTAGCCCAACTCAAGGAAGGGGTAAATCAAGCTCAGATAAACGGAAAGGCAACTTCTGACGTATATGAAAAATTCGCAAAGGGCGCTGAAAGCATTAAGGGAAAAATACCCCAAGATGGGAACTACAGGGTTCTAAGCCAATATGAGGATTTTATAACCTCATGCAAATCCCATGCAGGCCATTTCTATAAGCGGGAGAAACCCGTTAGGAAATCCTCTTCACCGCGTCCCTGAAGAGCTCGGCCTTGCGGGCGAGCTTGTCTATCTCCTTCCCCGTGAGGGACGCTATCTTCTTGTGCTCAAGCGCCTTGTAGGTCCAGATTATCTCCTCGCAGTATTTTATGTGCGTGCGCTCGAGGCCCTTCTCCAGGAGGAAGACCCTCAGGAGCTCGGGGATGTTCCTCGGGACAAGCACGATCTTCCCTTTGGCTGTCAGGGCGGCCTGGGCCGCCTCCAGGCAGCTCGTGTATATATTGTCGAACACCTGATTCTTCACGGACTCTATCTCCCTTATCTCGCCCTGTATGCTCATGAACTTCCTGAGGAGCATCTCCTTCGTGCCGGCCATCAGGCCCTTCCTTATGTTTATCCCTATGACCTTCACCATGTCCAGGCTGTCAAAGAGGATATTCCCGTCCCGTATGGACACAAGCAGCTTGGTATTATACTCCATCACGTCCCGGAAGAACGCCTCCATGAGGAGGACCTTCGCCTTCCCGGCCTTGTGCCTTTCCTGGAGGTCCTGGATGGCCTTCCCGGAAGGCCTCTCAGAGGCCAGGACATGCAGGGTGTCCTGGTACAGCCAGAGCGCTTTTATATCGCCCCCGAGCGATTTTTTCTTGCTCATTTTTCCCCTTTCCTCATCTCATACGCCTTTGAAATAACCTGCTGCAGCAGGCTGGGGCGCTCGCTCTTCTCCATTCCCCGCATGGAGCCGCTCACCCTCATGTAATGATACTTGAGCTCCTGCCGTTCCTGATGTGTGAGGTAGACTGAATAACCCTGCGGCACCCCGACCTTGTAGGCTATCTCCCTCATCCAGGGAGACTTTGGAAGATATCTCTTCAGCCCCGTGTGCTCGCCTCTTTGCGCCCCGGTTTCCAGTATCTCGCATATTCTTTTGCAGCTCTTGACGAGCTCCGCAGAACCCCTTTCGTATGCCATGCATCCACCTTATTTACTTCCGATTGTGACATTGAAGTAGACGAACAATTCCATATGCGTTTCGTCTACTTCCTTCCGATTGTGAGACTGAAGTAGGTCTTATTCCAATAGGTAAAGACCTACTTCCTTCCGAGCATCTCCTCCACTTTGGATATGAATATCTTTATCCTCTCCAGATAATAGTCCAGGTTCTCCGCGGAGAACTCGCTTAGCGTCCCTTTGCTGACCTTCTCCTCCAGGTCCGCTATCTCCCTGTAGGTGTCTATCACGTCCCTTCCCAGGGATTTGGTATAAGACTTCTCAAGCTCCTCCACTATGGCCCGCTTGTTGAGGAGGAACTTGCCCTCGAACAGGAGCATTATCTGCGCCGCCTCTGTCCCCGCGTTCGCGAGATTTGTGATTGTGCCCAGCAGGAGCCTCCTGTTCTGGAGGAATACGCTGTCGCTCCTCTCCAGGAGCCGCTCGGCCTTCTCCTCCCTGTTGTAGATGTGCTCCTTCTCTATGAACCTGCACACCTCACTCACTACCCCCTTCGGGTCATATATTATCACAGGACTCTGGAGCGAGCTTATCACCCAGGGCTCCCCCTCTATCAGGGTGTGCCACCACCTGCTCAGGAGCTTGGGCGACTGGAAATGGAACTCCAGGCCCCCCTTCTTGGCGGACTCCTTTATCTTCCCGCAGGCCTTTTCCACCTTCTGGAGCAGGCCTTCGCTGACAGGGGAGGTGTCATTCACTATAACAAGCACGTCTATATCGCCCGCAGTCTTTCCAGATACAGCGCTCCCATAAACGTAAACAGCCTCTATGGGATAGCTTGAGTTCAGGAGGGGCTTGAGGTGACTTCTCAGAACAGGAGCTGTGGCGGGCCGGTCCATTTCTACCTGAATAGAATATGGCTTCCAAGGCTTAAATAGCGGGATTGGAGCTCAGCGGTCCCACTTGTGCTCCGGGTTCCTGGGGATTATTATCCATGCGATTATGTAGAGCAAGATGCCGAATCCCCACGCGAAGGCGAGGATGACGAAAAGCAGCCTTATTATGACCGGGTCTATCTGGAAATACTCGCCTATCCCTCCGCACACCCCGCCCAGTATCCTGTCCTTCCCTGACCTGTAGAGCCTCTTTATCCCGTCCTTCTCCCGCGCCCTCGCGGAAACATGCGAACCGTGTTTTTCCATAGAAATCTTGCCGTAATTCGGGCTCTCCATGGATATCTTGGCAACAAGGATTATATACCCTACGAAAACTGAGACGCCGAAGACCACAGGTATGAGCCTTCCCATGGCCAGCACCACGTTCGCAAGAACGGAGCTGTTTATGGAGAAGTTGGCTATGTCTATCGCGTTCGCGAGCAGCCAGAACATTATGGCCACGCCTGTCGCCGCCACGAGGGGCGAGAACGGCCTGTATGCCCTCCTGTAGTATCTGGAAAAGTACGAGGCGTAGGAGAAGAAGAGGGATATGAGGAAGAACCATCCGAGGTTCGCGTAAAGGAAGCTGCTTATCTGCGAGACGAAGCCGATGCCCATCGGCAGATTGACCAGGTTCATGACGCCTATCAGCAGGGCGAGCATGAGAGTCCCGAGCACAGCGGATATGAGAGGTCCAACGATCCCGAAGGTCCTGTGCCACCAGCTCTCGTGTGCTCTGTGCTTCTCCTCCACATGTTTGCTTATCCTGTCCCCCAGGCCTTCCATCTCCTTCCCGAAGTGCTCCATGTTCTGCTCGAGCTGGCTTCTCTGGGGATGGCTTTTGGCCGGGTGGGCGCGCCTAAGAGCGGGCTTCTTCGCTCTGGAAGCTTTCTTGCTGGCCATATTGAATTTTGGATTTCCTGCCTTAAAAAGAATTGAGCATATCGGCATATCGCTTTTGCACGGGAATAAATGGGATGAGCCCGGAGGGATCTTCGAACGGAAGGCGACCGATGTCGCCTTCAATCGCCATTCGAACCCCCAACCTACCGGTCCGAAGCCTCGCCTCTGTCCATTTTCCTTGTTTGGGAAACGAACAGATCGGACGCTCTGACCGTGGAAAGAAGCTGTCTTTTGACAACTTCAGTCTTATCCGTTGAGCTACGGGCCCATTTGTGAATAATTGAGAATCTGGTTTAAATTCGCCTTCTCCCGAAACAAAACGTAAGCATACTTAATTAGCCCCTTCCCTAATTCTGTTATGAAGAAGGTGTTTGCGTGGCTGGCAGGGGCGGCAGGGTTTGCGCTTCTTATAATAGCCTTGCTCTACCCGTGGTTCAGCCAGCTGATGCTTTAGGAGGTTTTTAGTATGCGTAAAGGTTTTGTTCCGGTCCTGGCCTTCGGCCTGATAGTCGCGGTGGCGATTGGTGTTATTTTTGTGGCGCAGTTCGCGATAAAGCCCGCTTCTGGTCAGGAGCTCAAGACGTTCCAGTCATGCGACCAGATAAAGAGCTTCCTGGAGGAGAACTCCGGAAGCGCAGGAGGATATTTCGGAGGCCTGGGAGGCTCCATGATGGGTACTGCCATGAGGGACATGAATATAGCTCCCGCAGCAGCGGGAGCTGAAAAGCAGGCGACGGACTCAGGGGCCGGAACAGGCTCCCCGGACTACTCTTCCACCAACGTGCAGGTGGAGGGCGTGGACGAGCCGGACATAGTCAAGAATGACGGCAAGTACATTTACACGGTATCCGGCAGCCAGATTTTCATAATAGACGCCTATCCCGCGGAAGGGGCAGGTCTCCTTTCTACCATAAACTCCACGGGGGTGTCCCAGATATTCGTGAACGGGGACAGGCTCGTGGTCTTCGGGAACGATTACTCCTACCAGGACGAGCCCGTGATCCAGAAGATCGGGATAGCCATGCCAAGCATCTATCCCAGCTACTCCCAAAAGACATACATCAATACATATGACATCACGGACAGATCCAGCCCCTCGAAACTGAATGAGTTCGCCATAGACGGCTATTACTCAGACGCCAGGATGATAGGCGATTATGTCTACCTCATAACGAACAAGGGAGTGAGCTATGGGGAGGGGCCTGTCCCGCTTCCCATGGTGTATTCGGAAAGCGGCTCGAAGCCGGCTTGCGGATGCACGGACCTTTACTACTTCGACATGCCCGACTACAGCTACCAGTTCGTGACCATAGCTTCCCTGAATGTGAAGGATGACTCTGCCAAGCCGCAGACCAAGGTCATAATGTCGGGATACACGGGCACGATATTCGTATCCCAGGAGAACATATACCTCTCCTACATGAAGCAGATAAGCTACTGGGACACCTCGGAAAGGCTACTAAATGCGATCAAGCCGATTCTGCCGCAGGACCTTTCCTCAAGGATAACAGAGATTCAGTCATCCGCCTCCCCGCGGGATGAGAAGTTCCAGCAGATAGGGGAAGCGGTCCAGGACTACTACAACTCGCTTTCAGAGACGGAGAAGACCGCCTTCATGGAAAGCGTGCAGGATGCGGCCCAGGCCGCGTATGCGGAGATACAGAAAGAGACACAGAAGACGGTAATCCAGAAGATAGGCATAAGCTCGGGCTCAATCGAGTACAAGGGCAAGGGGGAAGTCCCAGGACGCCTTCTGAACCAGTTCTCCATGGACGAGAATGGAGGCTACCTCCGCGTGGCCACGACAGTGGACCCTGTGTGGAACTGGAGGAGCAGCGAGCAGGCCTCGAAATCCGCGAATAATGTCTACGTTTTGGACAGCACCATGTCCATGGTAGGGAAGCTTGAGGACCTTGCTCCTGGAGAGAGCATATACTCCGCCCGCTTTATCGGGGACAGGGCATACCTGGTCACGTTCAAGAAGATAGACCCGCTCTTCGTGATAGACCTCTCGGACCCGGCTAACCCGAGCCTTCTCGGGAAGCTCAAGATTCCCGGATACTCGGATTACCTCCACCCGTATGATGAGAACCACATAATCGGGATAGGGAAGGAGGCAGTGGATGCGGAAGGTGAGAGAGACTTCGCATGGTACCAGGGGGTGAAGCTTGCGCTGTTCGATGTCTCGGACCCGGAGAATCCCATAGAGCTGTCCAAATACGTGATAGGGGACAGGGGGACGGATTCCACAGCACTCCATGAGCACAAGGCCTTCCTGTTCAGCAGGGACAGGAACCTTCTGGTGATACCCATACAGCTCGCGGAGATAAATGAGGCGCAGTATCCTGGCGGTGTTCCGGCAAGCGCATATGGGGACTACACCTACCAGGGAGCATACGTGTTTAACCTGGACCTGAACGGCTTCCAGCTCAGGGGAAGGATCACGCACGTTACAGACGATTCCCTTGAGAAATCCGGATACTACTGGTACTCGGGCGATTCAATAACAAGGTCCCTGTACATCGGGAACAATCTGTACACGATTTCAAGCGGGATGGTGAAGGCGAACAGCCTGGCAGACCTGAGCGAGCTGGCTGCGATAAAACTCCCGGTAGAGCAGCCGGATATCTATCCTTTGTACAAGGATGTGGGAACTGGGAGCGGGGTCGCGAGTGGCGGAACGCCTGGGGCAGAATAAGCATTTAATGGGATGCCGCAAGGAGAGGCGGCTACCCTTTTAAAATATGAACATGCGCCAGGTATCAACTCCCGAGAAAGAGCTTTATTAGCCACTTGGCCAATAGTAAAACTAAGAGCCTGTAATCGTGGAACTCTGCCTGCCCAGAAAGGAGGCTTAATCCCACTGGGACAGTATCCTGACAAGGTCCGGGGTAAGATCTGCGACCTTGCAAATCCATGATATATCTCTCAGGGGTATAAAGTGGAGGGCTGGTTTCGGGGGATTGGTTTTTCCCTGAGTGGCGGGTACGTCTGTTGGAGGGAAGGCGTCTGCTGACGCCTTCATTCTGACAATCTGATTTTGAGAATTATCCTAGCAGCATGAGCTCCAGCGCCAGCACTCCGCAGGCCGCGAGAATCACAAGAGGCATGATAAGGAACCCGTATTTCGCGAACCTTCAAACCCGCTTAAATCTCTTTCTCACAAATTAATTTTGTGAGCTGATGGCAATAGGGATGGTTTACCACAAATATCCTGAAAGCGATTGCTTTGAAGACCTAAAAAGAGCGCTTTTCAATATGACTCATGCCGGTCAGGAAAGCTATTACCTTATTCATTCGGATGGTCGGGGTCTATAGACGATTTCGTGAACTGCATAATTGAAGGTAGCGACCTGAAAAGAGAGGACCTCTGCCTGGGATGCTACACTGGGGATTTCAGATTGCTTGATTAGTTTCCCGATTATGAAATTTTCCTAACGAATCCCTCAAGCTTCTGCTTGTAAGCCCCTGTCTCGAACTCCTTCTTGGAAAGCAGCATGCTTGCCACAGTCCTCCCGGCAAGCTTCTCGAAGTCCGGAAGCGCGTCCTTGTTCTCTTCTCCTGAGCCTGAGACAGAAGCCAGCGCTACCTTCTTGAACTTGTTCTGTGACACATAAGCCCTTATGGCAGGAGGGACCAGCCCTGCCCAGAAAGGGGTTAGCATTATCACCAAATCGTATTTTGAAGGGTCCTTCTGGAAAGGCTTGATTTCCCCGACTTTCTTCTTCGTGGCATCCCTTCCGCCTTTGATGAAGCCTATGGGTCCTGAGTAGCCCTTCACGTCCTCTATCCGCTCCATGTCAGCCTTGAGCCTCTTCTGGAGTTCTTGCGCCAGGCTCTCATTCGCACCTGTCCTCGAATAATAAGCGATTAGGGTTTTCATTCTGATACCTCCTATGG
>DATEYJ010000063.1:0-5466 GCA_035256265.1 archaeon | reverse complement strand
TGCCGCTTCTCGGAGTGAGGAAGGGAGACATGCAGAGGATAAACGAGCTGCTCTCGGATTACGAGCCTTTCCTCACTGCCAAGCCCCCGAATCCCTGGGACATAGAGTATGATGATTACATACGCTCCATAAAGACCGCGTGGCTTTTCCAGGAATGGGCTGAAGAGTCTGGAGAGGACATAATCCTGGAAAACTTTGGAGTGGCTCCAGGAGAGCTGCGTGTCCGCCTCTCGAACGCGGACTGGCTCCTCTACTCCAGCCATGAGCTTGCCCTCCTTATGGATTACAAGAGCACCCTGAGGGAGATACGCAAGGCCCGCCTCAGGATAAAGTACGGGATAAGGGAGGAGCTTCTTCCGCTTGTGGTGCTCAAGGGAGTGGGGCGGGTGAGGGCGCGCACCCTTTACAACAACGGACTGCGCAAACTGGATGACCTGAGAAAGGTCCCTCTGGAAAGCCTGGAGCGCATAATCAGTCCGAAAATCGCGAGGGAGATAAAAGAACAGCTTTGAGAATGAAGGCGTCCGCGGACGCCTTCTGTCTAACAATCGAGAAGGCGTTTGATATGAAAATCCTGAAAGGAAGAACTGTGATAGCGGAGAACGTGGAGGTCGCAGAAGGATTCTTCCACAAGATGCGGGGGCTCATGCTGCGCGGCTCCCTGCCCCGGAGCTCTGCGCTGCTGATGGTTTTCGGGAATCCCGGGAAGCATGGAATATGGATGCCTCTCATGAGATTCCCGATAGATATTGTTTTCCTCGACTCGCGAAAGAGAGTGGTGGGCCTGCATGAGAGGGCGAGGCCTGTTTCTTTCCGGAGGAGGACGTGGAAAGTGTACTATCCGGAGAGGGATGCGAAGTATGCGATGGAGATGGCTGCGGGGACGATAAGGAAGACTGGTATAAAAGATGAAGACCGGTTTACATTCCTCTCGTAATGATACGCTTGCTTGGTATATATAGTGCTGCAAGCTCACGGTCTTCAATAACCTTCGGGTCTAATCGCAATAACTTATAAAGTTGTTCGCCTAGCCAGAAAGGCGTATGAAGCATTGCAGCAGCTCCAATCGAATAGAGCGCGGTTTCCATCATCAGGCCTGAATCAAAACCAGAAGGACCCCATCCCTTTGGAAGCGTAATTCTGTAAATCATCTCTTTCGTCTCGGTATGTGGCTGAAGCTCAGTCCATAAATCCTTCCTTTCATTGATGAAGTAAGAAACTGCGAACTCCTTTAAGTTGTTTTCTAGCGGACGTGTATTAAGACCGGGTTTCAATACTTCTCCATGCGATACGAATTTCAGCGTCCCAAGCTTGCTGTACGCTTCGTCATACTGTACACTCTGGATATTCATGGGTTCTCCACCACATGTTTTCTTGTAAACAACAAGGCCACCAGGAGTATAGCTCAAGTCCTCTTTTTTGGCAGGAATCCCATGATATTGGATTGGATCCCCTTCAAGTAAGAAATTGGTAAACGATGTAGACGGCCTGGTATTATAAATCCTCATTGCGAGCAGTTCCCCATTTTGGTTTATGATCATCTCTAGGGTATCGTGGAAAAAGTCCGTCCTCATTCTCTGGATAGGCCCAATGTCAGAGCCCATCTGGTAAAGTGAAGTCGCGAAGTCGAGGACTTTGGATTTTTCGCTTAAGTATCTTATAATGGCATCCCTTATCCATATCGGTGATTCCGTATATCCTTGATAAAGGCTTTTCTTTGCCCCGCTTATGATTTCTCCGATATAGTGCTCCAGGCTTCTTTTTGGCACAGGATTCGCATGCTTGGATTCGGTTTGCAGAAGGAAATCGGGGTTTGAATTACCGGGAGGAGGCATCGCCCCTTCCGGCTCAAAATCGTCACTAATGTTATCGAAGTAGTAAGAAGCTGGCAGCGCATGCCCTATCGCAGAATCCGAAAGCGTATCCTCTTTCCCAAAAATTCTGTTATACTCCTTCTTGTTGAAGCCGTTCATCCTAACGAACTTTTCGCGAGTCGCATGCATGAGTATCTCATCCGCGTTCTCGCTGTGCAAACTCTCATTTAGCCGTACCTGGTTAAACTCTTGCCTGTCCATAGTATGCCACTCAATGAATATTGCTTATGCGCAAAACTTTTTATCCTCTTCTGAAGCACTTACAGATTAGTTCAGGCTTGCAGAGAGCATATCTTCCCTTATATATTTCTGCACGCTTCTGCCGAACTCGTCCGTCCTGGCGTTGTTTATGGCCATGCCTACTTTATATATCTCATCCGCTCCGGGAAGGCTTTCCTTATATTTGCTAAGAGATTTCATGATGTATGATTCGAACTTGCCATGCTCATCTTCGTTCATATCCTTCCTAAGGATGTATTTCTGGGTGGCATATTCGTCGTTCTCATGGAGCTTTATGTACTCCCTCGCGGCCCAGTTGAACTGCTCCCTGGTCATCCCGACCTGCTGGCGTAGGGGCTCATAATGCTCGCCAAGAGCCTTTTCCACGTCCTCCGCAAAGTATGCTCTCTTACCTTTGAACTTCCCAAGAAGCTTTTTTCCATTTTTGTCCGTGAGCTCTTTGCTCGCATATTTTATTGGAGTGAAATCAACATGGGAATATCCCGCGAGGTAGTCTCGCGTGAACATGTCTATAAGAGTTTCTGCAGCATAATCATATATCTTACCGCGGACGCGCTTTCCAACGTTCTCGCCCAGAAAACCCGTGCTGTAATCTATTAGACCTTCGGCTCTTTCCCTTCCCTTTTCTATGAAGTAGTCCTTAAGATTTCCCTTTTCGTATTTCCAGATTCTTTCTCCGCTTGCTATTTTGGCTCTGCCTGTCAAAAGCTGAATAGCAACAGGAAGTTTAGCAAGTTGCCTGAGGTCAACAATCTCCGTCTGGTCAAGTTTCCTTCCCAGTTTTGTTAATTCAGTTTCCATGCCAATCACCTAATCCTCCAGGGTATCCTCTTCGATTTCATACTCCCTGTAAAGCCCGTTCTGGAGCTTCTTAATCCTCTTTATCTCCTTGAGCAGGCTCTTGTCCTTCTCAGGAAGCTGCTTCAGTTCAAGCTTCTTCCTTGCCACGGATTTGGCTTTCTTATGCATGTTATCACTAAAGGATAGTTAACATATCTATTTATAAAGCTTTCGGTTGTTGTCACCATAAAATAGTGACAAAGAATAGAGCCTCTCCTGCACGGTTTAATGCTCGGGAAAAATCCGGAAAATCCGCTAGGCTTTGTGCCATTTCTGCAGCATTACAGAGACCAGCACAGTTAGAAGGAGGCCTAAAAGGGCCCCTGCTGAGATGTCAAGGAGCGTGTGCACGCCAAGCGCTACGCGGGAGTAGGAGACCAGAAGGGGGATGGTGAAAAGCGGGATGATTTTTAGATTGACGGCTTTATTTGATTGAGTCAAGCCGTCCTTCTTTATTCTCCGTCTGGTGCCCATGTAAAGGGACGTGAAGACCACGAAGATCGTGCCCGCGTGGCCTGAGGGGAAGGAGGAGTCCTCCAGGCAGAGGGGATTGCATGCCAAGGAGCTGGTGCACACTATGCAGGGCCTGGGGATGTAAATCAGGCTCTTCATGGCGATGACGGTCCCGAAGAATATCCAGAGGCTGAGAATGAGGATGAGCAGGATTCTCTTTATGTGCGGCCTGTGCTTCTCCCACAGGGGATTCCCTCCTGAGAATGTCCTGAGCGCGAGATATCCTGCCAGGAGCGAGAGGGAGAGGATTGCCCAATAGGCCGGCGTGCCTGCGAGCGTGAGGGCGTACCAGAGCTGGGAATATGCCATAATATTATATGGCCACGAATAATATTAAATCGTGGGTCATGCCCGGGGAGGCAACTACTTTATGCACGTAAAATACTTCCATGAAAATTACGTGGCCGCATGATAGCGATTAAAAAGTTTATAAATAGGCTCGCACAATAAGTTATTGTAAAAAATTCTAAGGTCGAATAGCTAAAATGGAAAAGGAAGCAAGCGAGATTCCACCGGACGGATGGGGGCCATCCGTAAGACTTAGGAATACAGCGGGACAATTTGACATACAAAAACAGGCTAGAGAGAGCGCTAGTTCTGCGGAGATTCCGGAATGGGTGAGCCTTGTAAGGAGCAGCATAAACTCCGCGGAGGAGCTCGGGCAGAGGCTCGGCCTCAGGGAGAAGGAGACGAAAGCCCTCAAGAAGGTGGTAAGGAAATATCCCATGAGGGTGAACCCCTACTATCTGTCTCTCATCCGCGAGAAGGGTGACCCTATCTGGAAGCAATGCATACCAAGCGAGATGGAGCTGCTGGACCAGGAAGGCCTTGAGGATCCGCTCGAGGAGGAGAGGGACAGCCCGGCCCCGGGGATAACTCACAGGTATCCGGACAGAGTGCTGTTCCTGGTCTCGAACCAGTGCGCCATGTACTGCAGGTTCTGCACGAGGAAGAGGAAGGTAGGGGACCCGAGGAAGCCTGTCTCAGCCACGCAGATCCTCCAGGGGATAGAGTACATAAGGAACCATCCCGAGATAAGGGATGTCATTCTCTCTGGAGGCGACCCCTTCATGCTCACGGACAGCAGGCTGGAATTCGTGCTCAGTCACCTGCGCGAGATTCCGCACGTCCAGATAATAAGGATAGGGACAAGGGTCCCGTGCTCGCTCCCCCAGAGGATAACTCCGGAGCTCTGCCAGATGCTGAAGAAATACCACCCGCTTTACATAAACATACACTTCGAGCACCCGAGGGAGATAACCCCTGAGAGCTCAAGAGCCTGCCAGATGCTTGCGGACGCGGGGATACCTCTCGGGAACCAGAGCGTGGTTCTGGAAGGGGTGAATGACAGTCCAGAAGTCATGAAGGAGCTCATGCAGAGGCTGCTCATGATAAGGGTGAAGCCTTACTATATCTACCAGTGCGACCTTACAAAGGGTGCGAACCATTTCAGGACAAAGGTCCAGAAGTCCCTGGATATAATCCAGGGGATAAGGGGCTTCACCTCAGGGATGGCGGTGCCGCATTTGGTCATAGACGCCCCTGGAGGGGGAGGGAAGATTCCCATACTCCCGGAGTACGTCCAGAAGATAACGGATGATAAGATCGTGATGAGGAACTACCGCGGGAAGACATACGAGTACCCGAACCGCTGATTTTTATAAACCAGTCGAATCCTTTCTTACCGCCCGTACTCGTCCAGGAGCTCCCTCTCCTCCGCGGAGAGCTTGTGGCGGATCGCCTTGAGGGTGTCCAGGTCCTCATAACTCAAGAACACGTCCAGGACGTCATTCTCCCTCACGTCCTTGCCAATCGTGACATCAGGCATGGATATGGCCACCTTGTCCCCGGACTTGGCCTCCCTCACGTTCTCGCCTCTCATCTGCATCTCCTTCACCTCTCCCACTATCTCCTTCTTCTTGAGGCGGCAGCCGGGTTTGAGAAAGCCCTTGAGCACCTCCACGCCGAAGACGGCCGGCCTGCTCTGCCTGAACACATA
>DATEYJ010000062.1:0-2920 GCA_035256265.1 archaeon | reverse complement strand
CAGCGACATTGTGAATAGCATGGGATACTCAGGCACCCTGGGCCTGGTCACGGCAGCGCAGAACGTAAAGGAAAAGCAGGAAAGCAAGGCCAAGTCCAAGAAGTAGCAACCTGTCTTCTCCCAAATGATTTATCGCTTCTTCTAATATTAAAGTCCCGACCCGCAACAGAACCCCGCCGCCGGTTCCCCTCAGCCATTATATACTATAATATACAAGACATGACATTCTAGAGCATAACTTTATATACCTGTGCGTCCATATATTCCAACAAGAAGAAGGCGGAATAATGGAACAATCCCTCCCCTATTCCCCTTCTTCACACATGATCAATCGCATCACATGTAGGCAGTTTCGATTGGAAGGTGGAAGTTGGTTGGAAGGCGACAAGAGTCACCTTCTGTCTGAAATTCATCTTCTCCGTAAACAATATGGAGGCGAGGAATATGCCCGCGAAGAATATCCGGCTGGACAAGGACGGGGTGAAGGTGGTCCGCTTCTTCATGGACCATCCTGAAAGGGAGATGACATCCGAGGAGGTCTCAAGGAGCCTGAAGATAGACGAGATGGACGCGGGGATAATCCTGAACGGGCTGGAGAAGGCAGGCTTCCTCGAGGGAAAGGGGAAAGGCCTCACCTACCAATATAAGGTGTCTGGCAAAGTGCTCGCTACGCAGATAAACACGGGGCGGAACGAGAGTCCGGATGACAGCACGAGATACATAGGTTGATTTTATGCGCAGAGACCCTATCGAGATTATCCAGGAGATGTTCAAGATCTTGGAGAAGGACCACGAGGCCATGTCAGTGAACCAGATCGCGAAGAAGACTGGCATCCACAATCTTACTGTGAAGAGGTATGTGGAGCTCATAGAGATGATAAGGGAGGAACCCAACGTGGAGGTCATAAAGACAGGGCATTCCGTGATAGTCAGGATACAGAGCTCGCAGACAAGAAGGGTAAGGAGATTGCTCATTGAGAGATAGGACAGGAGTGTGATTTTTATGATGGAAGAGATCAGCTTGAAGGTGGGGGAACTCACGAACAGGGAGGAGTTCGGACGCGGTATTGTCAGGATAGACACGAGGACCATGCAGAAGCTCGGGATAAAGGAAGGGGACATAGTGGAGCTGCAGGGGGAGAAGAAGACAGGGACCATAGCCGTGAGGTCCTACCCCGCTGACGTGGGTCTTAACATAATCCGCATGGACGGGATAACGAGGAGGAACGCCGGGATAGGCGTGGGGGAGAACATAAAGGTGGTGAAGGCCCAGGCGAAGGAGGCCAGGAGGGTCGTGCTTGCGCCAGCCCAGAAGGGGATACTCCTGCAGATGTCGCCTGACCTGCTCAAGAAGAACCTCATCATGAGGCCTGTCATGAAGAAGGACATAATCATGCCCTTCCCTGTCGTGAAGCAGAGGCGTTCAAGCGGTCCCTTTGATGATTTTTTTGGCGTGAACATAGAGGAGATATTCTTCACCCCCATACCCGGGGAGACCAAGCTCGCTGTCGTCTCCACCAACCCGGACGGGATAGTCAGGATAACGGAGGAGACAGAGGTGGAGCTCAAGCCAGAGGCGGTGGAGATAGAGGAGAAGGTGGGGCCCACCCTGACCTACGAGGACATAGGAGGGCTTGGAGAAGCCATAAACAAGATCAGGGAGATGGTGGAGCTTCCCATGAGGCATCCTGAATTATTTACAAAGTTAGGCATAGAGCCTCCCAAAGGAGTTTTGCTTTACGGGCCTCCAGGAACGGGAAAGACCCTGATTGCAAAAGCTGTGGCTAACGAGTCCAATGTAAGCTTCTTCCCTATAGGGGGGCCTGAGATAATGTCAAAATGGTATGGCCAGAGCGAGGAGAACCTCAGGAAGATTTTCGAGGACGCGGAGAAGAATGCCCCATCCATAATATTCATAGACGAGATAGATGCCATAGCTCCCAAGCGGGAGGAAGTCACAGGAGAGGTGGAGAGACGGGTCGTATCGCAGATACTCACCCTCATGGACGGCCTGAAGTCCAGGGGGAAGGTCATAGTGATTGCGGCCACGAACAGGCAGAATGCCCTTGACCCCGCTCTCAGGAGGCCGGGACGATTTGACAGAGAGATAGAGATAGGCGTCCCTGACCAGAAAGGCAGGAAAGAGATCCTCCAGATACACACGAGGAACATGCCCATAGACAGGCCGAGCGTGGACCTGGACCACCTGGCTTCCATAACATACGGTTTCGTGGGAGCGGACCTTGAAGCGCTTGCAAAGGAGGCTGCGATGTCCGCCCTGAGGAGGAACCTTCCCCAGATGTCCTGGAGGACAATGGAGGAGCTGCCCCCGAAGGTGATAGAGAAGCTCAAGGTCACGAAGCAGGACTTCGAGAATGCGCTCAAGCTCGTGGAGCCCTCAGCCATGAGGGAGGTCATGGTCGAGATTCCCAAGGTCAAATGGGACGATGTGGGAGGGCTGGAAGAAGTGAAGGAGTCCCTGCGCGAGATAGTGGAGTGGCCGCTCAAACACCCCGAATCCTTCGAGAGGGTCGGGATAAAGCCTCCGAAGGGGATCCTGCTTTATGGTCCCCCGGGTTCAGGGAAGACCCTGCTCGCGAGGGCTATCGCGACAGAGGCTGGAGCCAACTTCATATCCATAAAGGGCCCGGAAATAACCTCCAAGTGGGTCGGAGAGAGCGAGAAGCATATCAGGGACTTATTCCGGAGGGCCAGGCAGGTCGCTCCCTCCATAATCTTCTTTGACGAGATAGACTCGCTAGCCCCGCTCAGGGGCCTGGAAGTGGGGAGCCGCGTGTCAGAGAACATAGTGTCCCAGATACTCACGGAGATGTCAGGACTCGAGGATATGCATAACGTGGTCGTGGTAGCGGCCACGAACAGGCCGGATATCCTTGATCCCGCTCTGCTGCGGCCCGGG
>DATEYJ010000061.1:0-3840 GCA_035256265.1 archaeon | reverse complement strand
TATGGTGTGGCCTGTCACTGCAAGAAGGAGCAGGTGCGAGTGTATCCTCTCCAGCTCAGCGAAAATCGTGCGCGCATACCTCCCGCGGTCCGGAATCTGTATTCCGGCCAGCTTCTCTATCCCTTGTGAATAGCATGCTGTGTGGGACTGGCTGCATATCCCGCATATCCTCCCGGACAGAAATACGCCCTTGAACCACTGCCTCCCCTCAAGGGCCTTCTCTATCCCGCGGTGGTTGTATCCGAGATGGAGCTCGGCATCCACCACGCTCTCTCCGTCCACCTTGAGCCTGAAGTGGAACGGCTCCGCGAGCGCAGGATGCTGGGGCCCTATGGGAAGGGTGAATGTGTGCATAGAATTAATTTGGCTAACCGGGGATTAATAGGTTAGGGGAAAATTTTATCGATTGAAGTTGAGAAGCAGATTCTTTCAATCAGACCTTTACCTGCTCCGTCACAATCTTCTTCACCACGTCAACCGCCTTCCTCCCGGCCTCCCTGACTTCCTGGCTCATGGGCTTCCCGAAGGACAGCTGCTTGGGCTGTATCCCTATGAAGACCGTGCGGGCCTTCGGGACCTTTTCCTTTATGGCCTCTATGAACAGGACAAGGGGGATGCTGTGCGTGTTCGTGAATACCTTGCTTATCTCATCATCCTTCACCGCCCGGATTTCCCCGGACTTTCCCTGGAAGTCCGCTGTGTCTATGAGGACAAGCAGCTCTGGCCTGAACTTGATTATGGGCTGTATCCAGTTCTCCGGGATGTCAGCCGGGATTATGAGTATGTCCTTCCCCGAGAGGCCGTCCTGCTGCAGTTGCTTAGCCACTCTCAGGCCTATCCCGTCATCGGCCTTGAGCTCGTTCCCCACCCCCACGATAGCTGCGCGCATATTACTAATTTAATAGCGCTCGGACAATAAATAATATATCGGAAGTAGCAAGCCTACTTCTCCGTCAACAATAGGAAGGCGAAGTGTTGTGCTGGAATCCCTGGTGAGCTTCAAGGAGATAACGAGGAAGCCCTATCTCATGTTCCCCTGGTCCTTCGCCATGGGGAGCATAGCCATCTTCATAAGCATGCAGGTCTCCTACAAGATAATAATCTCAAACATCTCCTTCGACCCCACGGGCCTCTTCGCCATACTTTTTGTGATACTACCGTCCTCATACTTCCTCACACATCTCCTCAAGAAGGAGGAACTTCTCGAGGAGGAGTTCATACGCGAGCATCATGAGAAGTATTTCTGGGTGAGGCATGAAAAGGACATAATGGTGATGATGTTCTTCTTCCTTGGTCTCTCCCTGGCATTCGCCTTCTGGTCCTTCATACTTCCCGAGAGCATCTTCAGCGTCCAGCTCGCAAAGATAAACCAGATAAGGGGCGTGAACGAGGGCGTCACAGGCGCCGCCATAGACCAGGCTTCCCTCTTCAGCCGCATCCTGGTGAACAACCTCCAGGTCATGGCCTTCTCCTTCATTTTTTCGTTCATATTCGGCGCGGGCGCGGTCTTCATAATAGCCTGGAACGCCTCCATACTAGGGGTTTATGTGGGAGCAAAGCTCTCGGAAACGGTCTGGCACATACCTCTGGTCACCATGAGCTTCCTCCCGCATGGCATTCCCGAGATAGCAGGCTTCGTGGCCGCAGGCCTGGCGGGGGGCCTGCTCTCAGCGGCTTTCATCCGCAACAGGGACATCAAGATGCTCAAGATAATAGTCCTGGACAGCGCAAAGATAATGGGCATCGCTATCTCGCTGATATTCCTGGCAGCGGCGATAGAGGTCTATTTGTAAAATTCCGTCAATAAGCGAATATTCTACTTCCGATTTATTATCGGCAATAGCCAAATATTTATAAGGTGATTGAATGGCTTTGGAAGTTCTAGCGATCGCGACAATATTGCTCGCGCCGGTTTTTGCAGAGTTCGCAAAGGTAAGGGCCAAAGCCGCAAGGGCTTTCAACATGATAGTGGCTTCAGGGATCCTCTTCCTGCTTGCGATGGGATTCAGCGTTTTCGTTAGCATAGCAAGCCCTGTGGCATTCTACGGAGCAATGTTGTTCGACTTGATCGGCTTCATCTTCTTATTGGTAGGCGCTGTGTGGGCGGCTTTGACATTGATGCAGAAATAAATGTCTGGAAGGTGGAACTAGAATGAAAGTGTCAAGAGACACTTTCTAACTCAAATCCACCTTCGATTTAGAGCCCGCGCGGCCCTTCTTTTTTTATTTTTACAAATAAGATATTAAGCGATTTCTACTTGTTAATAAACCACCCAACCAATTCTCATCATGTCCCAGCCAGGACTTGACCAGCACTTCATGACAGACCAGGCTCTTGTCAAGAAGATAGTCGCCCTGGCAGGAATCCGGAAGGGGGAGACAGTCCTGGAGATAGGGGCGGGGAAAGGGACAGTCACGAAAGAGATTGCCAAGAAGGCCACCAAAGTCATAGCCGTGGAGATAGATTCCCATCTTGAGCCTTTCCTCAAGGGCGTCAGAGGACCCAATGTGGAAGTGAGGTTTGAGAACGCCCTGGATTTCCTGGATTCCCAAAAACCAGAGTTTGACAGGATAATCTCCAACACTCCATACTCCATCTGCGAGGCGCTGGTCAGGAGGCTCCCACACTTTACCTTTAAGAAAGGGGTGTTCGCATTCCCCAAATCCTTCGCATACAAGCTTTTGGAGAAGGGGGAGAAGAGGACCAGGCTCTCCTTCCTGGCGCAGGAGTTTTTCCAGATAAAGCTCGGGCAGGAGATTCCTAAGACAACATTTTCCCCTGTCCCTAAGACTTCTTCTGTGATTGTCGTGTTCACGCCCAAGAAAAAAAGGAGCCTGGCCGCGGCCCTCCTCATGAGGGAGAAGATGCTCCTGAAGAACGCCCTGAGGGAGGCGATTTGCGAGGGGATCCTAGGCCGGAAATCGACAAAGAGAGAAGCTAAGAAAGCTATAAAAGCTTTGAATCTAAGTAATACATTATTGGAAAAGAAAGTCGGCGACCTGGATGAAAAAGAATTTAAGCAGGTTGCGACAATTGTGAAGCGGATTCGATTTTAGATTGAAGGTAGTTTCCTTCTGGATTCCGAAGGAGCTATTTGTAAAAACATTCGCATCCCGGAGAAGTATATGACAGAGGACCAGAAAACAGCAAGCCAGATGGCAGAGCAGAGGGAGATAAGCATATCCCAGTTCTTCGAGAAGAACCGCCATCTACTTGGATACGACAACAAGATAAAGGCCCTCCTTACTGTGGTCAAGGAGGGTGTGGACAACTCCTTGGACGCTACTGAAGAAGCGCGCATACTACCGGACATCTACGTGAAGGTGGAGGAGCTGGAGAAGGAGAAGTACAAGATAATAATCAAGGATAACGGACCCGGCATCCTCAAGAAGCACATCCCGAACGTGTTCGGGAAGCTTCTTTACGGGAGCAAGTTCCACAGGCTCAAGCAGTCAAGAGGGCAGCAGGGCATAGGGATATCCGGATGCGTGCTTTACGCGCAGCTCACAACAGGAGAACCCACCATAATCCATTCGTCCACAGGCGACAGCAAGACGCACAAATATGTCCTAAAGATAGACGTGAAAACCAACGAGCCGAAGATACTGGAAGAGGAAACTACAGAGGACGGGGACAACAAGTGGCACGGCCTGCAGATAACATTCAGCGCAGAGGGCTTGTACAGGGAGCACAAGCAAGGCGTGCTTGAGTTCCTGAAGGAGGTGGCCATCGCGAACCCATACGCGAACATAATCTTTGATTCCCCGAACGGGAGGGTGGAGTTCAAGAGATCCGTGAACAGCCTTCCCGTCGAGGCGAAGGAGATACAGCCGCACCTG
>DATEYJ010000060.1:0-6023 GCA_035256265.1 archaeon | reverse complement strand
CCCCACGAGCCTGTTGAACTCCTGGGCCTGCTTCCTTGCTGCCTGCCCTATGTCCGCGGGTATCACGAGCAGGACCTCCTCAGGCTGGATGATATTTCCCATCTCCTCCAGCTCTTTTGCAAGCTCCCTGTCCAGGGCGTCCCTTCCCGCGGAATCGAATATGAGCACGTCCTCCTTCGCTGCCTTGAGAGTGTACTTTGCTATGTCCTGGGGGGTCTTCCCCTGTGAATAAACAGGTATCTCGAGCTTGTGGCCTATCTGCCTTAGCTGCTCCTGGGCGGCAGGCCTATGGGTGTCGCACGCCACGAGCCCCACGCTCAGCCCGCGGACCTTGAACCATCTTCCTATTTTTCCGGCGCTTGTGGTCTTCCCGCTGCCAAAGAGCCCCGTAAGAAGAATCTTCTGAGGACGGAGGTGCATCTCCCCCTTCTCTGAGCCCATGAAGCTGACCATCTCGTCATAGAGAGTCTTGATGAAATATTCCTTGAGCGTGAGGCCTGCAGGGGGCTTGGAATCGAGAATCTTCTTCTTTATGTTGCCCGAGAGCTCCGCCACCAGACTCACGTCCACGTCAGCCTGCAGCAGCGAGCGCTGTAGCTCCCTCACTATGGTCTCCACGGCCTGCCTGTCCACCGCACCCAGCCCGGCTATCTTCCTGAACGTGCTCTTCAGGGAGTCGCCAAGGTTATCCAATACCATATTATCACTTGAAATCCAAGATTAATAAGAAAGGATTAAATAAATAAGGAGATGCCTCATGATAAAGGCCGTGCTTTTCGACGTGGACGGGGTGTTGATAGACACAAAGGAGGGCAACAGGATGTCTTACAATCACACCCTGAAGGCGCTCGGGAAAAAGCCATTGTCAAGGAAGGAATACACAATGTTTTATGCATGGCCGGCCAAAAGAGTGTTCGCGCAGCTACTTCCGGAGAAAAGCGAGAAAGAGATAGCCGAGATAATCAATAACGGCATGCTGAATATAGTTCCAAAATACTACAAGTACGACAAACTGAATCCTCATGTGGCGGAAACAATTGAAAAGCTCACGGGAGAATTCATGCTGGGTGTGGTTACAAACAGGGTGACTTCGGACATCCTGGACTTCTTCAATATAAGGGATTATTTTGGGGCTGTAATCTGCCTTCCTGACGTGAAGAACCACAAGCCCCACCCCGAGCCCATAAACCTTGCCCTGAAAAGGCTGAAGGTCAGGCCGGAGGAAGCCGTGTACGTGGGGGATGCGGTCTCCGATGCGGAGGCATCAAAAGCCGCCGGGGTGAAGGTGATAATCTACAGGAATCCCGGAGTGAAAGGGGATTACAACATAAGGGATTTCGGGGAGATTCTAAAAATAGTTGAAAAACTTAATGGGAAGTAAGCTACTCCTCCACGACCTTGAACGTGCAGTCCCCCTTGCACCTGTTTATCTCCCTGGTTATGGACTCCGCCGCATGCGAGATCTTGGCCTCTATCTCCTTGTAGTTCTTGCCCCTGGCCACGAGCATGTACTTGGGCGTGGATATGTACTTGACCTCCACCTCGTTCTCCTTCACGGCAGTCGCCAGGGCGGTCTTTATGACCTCTATCCCGTTCGGGGCGTAGCACATGAGATTGAGCTCTGCCTTGAGCTCATAGGTCTTCTCGGAGTAGGCCTTCTTCGCGATATCCGTTATGGGCAGCAGCCATACCTGGGGCACGCCCTTGGCCTTGAACAGCTCAGGGTTCTTCCACGCCACCTCGAAGGCCTTGGAGAGCGAGCCGAATTCCTCCTGGAGCCCGAACCCGACCTCCTGGAAGGCCTGCTCAAGCGTCTTCTTCACGGATTTCGCGGCCATCTCCAGCAGCTTCTCTGCCTTGTTCTCCCTCTTGAACTCGTTCATCCTGGAGCTCGCGTCCTCCTGCCTCACCCGCTTGATGGAGAGGGAGACGTGGTCGCTCTCGACCCTTATCACCCTGCACACCACGAACTGGTTCTCCTTTATGAACTCGCGGATGTCGCGGACCCACCTGGCCGCGACTTCGGAAACATGTATCATGCCTGTCCTTTCATACTCCACCAGCTCTGCAAACGCGGAGTTCGGGTTTATCCTGGTTATCCTGCACACAACAAGCTCCCCTTCCCTGGGACTGTAATTCCTTTTCATAGCAATCTTCTGAGAATATCACATTATATAATCTAATGTATTATATGCTTTGCCCTGCCGGTTTCAGGCGGAAAGAATAAGCCCTGGCCAGGAATCACTCCGCTTCCTGCTTCGGTTCCTGTTCCCCTTCTTGCCTGAAGGTGGCTTTGCCGCCTTCCTTCTCTTTATCGGCCTTCTCAGGAGCCAGCTTCACATTCAGCCTTACCCTGCCTCCCGTGGGCTCTGCAAGGACTTCCCCACATACTAGGCACTTCACCGTGGAGGCGGCCCTCTCGAAGACCATCTGCTCGTTCTTGCACTTCTCACACTTCACCTTCACGAATTTCGAGGTCATTTTCACACCTTTTTATTAATCATCATAAAGTTATTTTTCTCAAAGCATTATATACTGCGCTTTTGTCAATTCCATATTTTTTAAATAATGTGATTTGAGACTCAAAATCGAGTACGCCATCTTTTCCATACCAAGCAAAGGTTTGTTTGTAACGCTTAAGAGTTACATCGCATCCCGGCTCATCTGGAGTATAACCACCATTAAAAACATCTTTTGCTATTCTTATATATCTGGCATTAATTCCGTCATTCATCTAAACCAACTCGAACTTCTTTATCCTGAAGCCCTTCTTCGTGTGGGATTTCCCGCATGTGCTGCACTTTAGCCTGAGGTCGAGCTTCTGCGTGGGCTTCTTTGAAACGGCGGGCTTGGAGAACTTTCCGTGGCCCCCATATCCCCTCTTTAGCCTGTCCTTCTGGCGGTTGGAAGCGGACATGGGCCTGGCAGAACCCCTTGTCTTCTTCTTGGCCTGCTTCACGCCGTGCTCGGTGTGCTTCTTGCAGTAGGGACAGTACGTCCTTATCTTCTTGGGGAATCTCATACGGTTTCACCACACATACGAAACTTCATGACAGTTATCTGAAAAGAAGTATTTAAATATGTTCGCTGGAGGTAATGTGCCTTGCCGCGCCCTTCTCTGCCAGAAGCAGGGCCACGTCCTCCGGCAGGTTCGCTATATCCCCCTTCCCAAAGGGGCCGTAATTCTTGAGATCCGTGCCCACGAACTCCGGAACGTCCTCGACGAAGGTCACCATGGACTTCCTCTCCTGGCCGGGCTCGAGGAACTTCCTTTTATCAGAGCGGAACTGCATTATCATGGATGCGGCCTGGTCGAAGAACGCCTTCTCCTGCGGGTCGAGGTTCAGGGGCTCCATGCCTGAATCCATGAAGGCAAGGGCGGAGGCCATGATTTTCCTCTCCCTCACTTTCATTATGTCCCCCAGGACCATCTTGGCGTTCTCCAGCTCCCAGGCGTCGTCCTTCCCTTCGCTAGCCCTGGACTTCTTGGAGAGGTAGTTCCCGACAGCCTCGAAGAAATCCTCCGGGAGCTTCGTGAGGCCTGCGGAGGATTTCTCCTCCCTCGCTATCCTGCTAAGGGTTTCGAATGTAAGCATAAATCCACCTGCTAAGAATAGGGAAATGAAGATTTTTAAGCAGAAGAAGGAGCGGGATTATTCGGGGATTTTCCTTCTCGCTTTCCTTTTGGGAGACTCGCGGACATCCATCCTCCTTAGGGGATAGTTCACGGGGTTCTTCACGGTCTTCGCAGGCCCCCCGCAGAAGTTGTCAGGCCTGCACACCCCGAAGGATTCGTACCATCCCGCGTTCTGGCACCCGGGTGGGAGAATCTCGCGCTTCTGGGATCTGTGCCACCTCAGCTGGCCGCGCACATAGTTGTCCCTCAAAGGAGGCCTGTTCTTGAGGTTCCATTCTGACACGAGCTTCTCTATGTCCGGCCACCCCCACTTGACCGAGCGGAGGAAGGTGGATAAAATGAAGACAGAACGCTTCTTCCCGTCAGGGAGGCCCTCCAGTATATTCTTCACGCAGGGCGGGAACAGCTCCGCAGGAACGGCCTCCGTTATCCTTTCCCTGTACGCGGCCTTCCTTTGCTCCCTCACCTTGCGCTTGGATGACCAGTCCATCGCTTCCGCCACGAGCATCTCAGCCTCATTCGCCTCCGCATGCTCCAGGAACCTGTTCTTTACCTTTATCGCATGGGTCAGCGGGTTCGCGTGCTCCCTCCTGAAACCCTCAAGCTCGCCTGCCTTCAGGGGCAGGGAGACGAAAAAGGATTTCATGTTAAGGGAGTAGGGCATCCTGAAAAGGTGCCGGGGGGAAATCAGCACAGTGTCCAGCTCAACAATCTTGAAGGGATTGAGCACAGAATTCTCACCGCTTATCTCTCCCAGGGACTGCTTGGTCTGCTCTGCAAGCTGTTCCATCCCGTATGATTTGAGCAGCTCCCTCTCCAGCCTCTCCCTTATGTACTCCTTCAGGTAAAGCCCTATGTTCCTGGGAAGCTCCGGGAACATCCTCAGGCCGGGCTTGTAATCTATCGTTTTGGGAATGGCCTCCCAGGGGATGCCCATGTGGAACCCTGTCCCTCCTGTGAACTTCATGGAATAGTTCTTTATCCCGTGCTTCTCGAGAGCCCACGCGAGCACGCGGGCGGCTATCTTGCCGTGCTCGAAGACCTCGCAGTCCAGGTCGAATACCACATCCCATCCTGTCCTCAGGGAATCATAATTGTCCATCCTCAGGCTCATGGGCCTGGACCACCTCTCTATGGAGCAGTGGAATTCCAGGGAGCCCTCCCTTACCATGGCAAGGATGTCCTGCGGATAGACGAAGGTGCCGGGCCTGGTGCTGTAGGAGCCGTTCTTATATACTCCCACAACCTCCCGATTCTTCGAAAACTGCATGAAGAAGCCCTGTATCTCCGGCCTCGAGTAATACTCATGAATCTGCTTCAGGTTCATAGCATAGAATTACAGGAAGGGATTATAAGGGTTTCACCTAAGATGAAGGCAGGGTATATAAGGCCGCAAACGGAATAATATTCTAAATGGAAGCAAAACCCCGCTGCCTGATTCTTTTGTCCATTCTAGCCATAGTTGTTGCCTCAGGCTGCACAGGCCTTGACCCCCAGACCCTCGCCACGGCCAATCCCATGATCCAGCAGTTCCTGGACGAGCACCCGAACGCCAAGATACTTGTCACCCACTTCACAGCCGAGCAGGCCAGGAACATGCTAGACGTGATTCGCACCGACTGCGACAACCCCTACATAGACGAGAAGGAGTTCTACAGGGTGAACATAACAGACCCTGATACAGATTTCTATGCTGTTGTCTGGATAGACTGGAATTCCAAGGTCGTGGAGTGCGCCTACAAGCTCGGAACAGAGGGCAAGGTCATAGAGAAGCCCAAGCCTGAGCCGGGCTGCGAAAGCCACGCCTCTTACAAGTGCGATTCAGGCCATTTATACTGGTTCGATTCCTGCGGGAACAAGCAGGAGAAGAGGCTGTACTGCAAATACGGCTGCTCAGAAAACCAATGCCTGGGAGAGTGCAGATCCCAGGCGGAATACAGGTGCTATGGAGATCATGTATACTGGTTCGATTCCTGCGGGAACAAGCAGGAGAAGAAGGAGTACTGCAATTACGGCTGCAATGAGGGCTTCTGCAAGCCCGCCCCTGCGGAGAGGACGTGCGAGCAGGCAGGCGGCTACTGCGTGTGGCCTCAGGCTGTAGCCAATTCCGAAACATCCGCATCAGGCGGCGGGGGCGGTGGCCAGGCCGCAGCCACAGGCATGATTGTGGCGGCAGAGACCACTGCCACCAGTTCGGTCGTCTCCTACCAGTGCAGGGACGGTTACGAGGCCTCACCCAGATACTTCTGTAAGGAGGGAGGGATATGCTGCGTTCCGCAAACCATCCCACCAGAAACCGAGTTCTGTGGCAGCTCAACCCAGGGTCCCTGCGCAAGTAACAGTGACTGCGTGACAGGAGGCTGCTCAGGCCAGGTATGCCAGAGCG
>DATEYJ010000059.1:0-3864 GCA_035256265.1 archaeon | reverse complement strand
GGCCCGCCAGCACCACCACGGCTGTCCCGTGCTGGTCGTCATGGAACACGGGTATGTCCAACTCCTTCTTCAAGCGACTCTCTATCTCGAAGCATCTGGGGGCGGATATGTCCTCCAGGTTTATGCCTCCGAACCCGGGCTCAAGGGCCTTCACGATTTCCACGATTTTTTTAGTGTCCTTCGTCCCGAGGCATATGGGGAAGGCGTCCACACCCCCGAACTCCCTGAAAAGTATGGCCTTGCCCTCCATCACGGGAAGTGCTGCCTCCGGCCCTATGTCCCCCAGCCCTAGGACAGCCGAGCCGTCTGTCACGACAGCCACCATGTTCCATTTCGAGGTGTACCTGTAGGCCTCGTCCTTTTTCGCGGCTATCCTCCTGCATGGCTCTGCCACGCCGGGCGTGTAGAATATGGAAAGGTCATCCCTGGACTTCAGGGGGACCTTGCTCCTCACCTCTATCTTCCCCCTGTGCTTCTCATGAAGCCTCAGGGCCTCCTCCCTTATTCTTTCAGGATTCATACCAATCCTCCAGAATTAAGCATACAGAACATAAGGGCAGGATAAATAAATAATTTCCCTGTCAGTCCTCTATGTCCCTTATCCCATCCTTGCCTACAGAGAACACAGTCTCCCCTTCGGGGAGCCAGGGAGAGTCTATGAGCTTCGCTATCCTCTTGCTCTCCTTGCTCCTCCTGAGGTAGACCCTGTAGGTGGCCTGGTGTCCCACTATGTGGCCCCCTATGGGAGCTGTGGGGTCCCCGAACATTATGGCGGGGTTGGCCATCACCTGGTTGGTCACGTAGATTGCCACGTTATAGATGTCCGCCAGCCTCTGGAGGTGGTGCATGTGGCGGTTCAGCTTCTGCTGCCTGTTCGCAAGCATGCCCCTTCCTGTGTAATCGCTCCTGAAGGAGGCCGTGAGCGAGTCCACGATTATCAGCTTCACGTTCTCTTTCTTGAGAACCTCTTCCGCCTTCTCCGCCAAGAGTATCTGATGGTCCGAGTTGTAGCTGCGGGCCACGAAAACGTTGTCTAGTGCCTTATGCGGGTCCAGGTCCAGAGCTTTTGCCATGTCCACTATCCTCTCTGGACGGAATGTCTGCTCGCTGTCTATGAATATGGCCTTCGCTTCCAGTCCTCCCCTCTCCTTCGGGAGCTGCACATTCACTGCCAGCTGGTGCGCTATCTGGGATTTTCCGGAGCCGAATGCTCCATAAGCCTCAAGTATGGCCTGGGTCTCCACACCTCCCCCAAGCAGATTGTCAAGGGTCTTGGAGCCCGTGGTTATCTTGGCTATCCTCTCCCTCTTCTTGAGGACCTCGCTCGCGGGCTCGAATCCCATCTTGAGCTTGCTCCTGGCCGCGTTTATTATCTTGGCGGCTGTCTCGTCCCCGAGGCCCGAAGCGGCGACCAGGTCAGCTGTAAGGGTGGCAGCTATAGACATGAGGTTGTCATACCCGCTCTCCCTCATCTTCTGGAGTGTCTTGTCCCCCACTCCCGGAATCTTCCTGAGCTCGTCCTCCACGCTGACAGCGGTCTCCTCTTCCTTGGATTCTTTGGGCTCTTCTATCTCCTTTGCAATCTCCTTTTCTTTTGCTCTTGGCATTTGCATCGCCTCTTTGCACACTTAAATTATGAAATCTCCTTCATGAGGAGCTCGAACTCCCTCTTGACGTCAGGCTCATCTATGCTGTTCGCGATCATCTCCAGGTTCTCCGTGAGGTCGTTCTTGCGCACGCGCCCTCTTATCACGTAGTCCTTCCCCAGCAGGTCAAAAGCATCATACACCGCCATGGGGTCCACCCTCTCCTGCGCAAGGGTTCTGAGCTCCTGGGCCGTCTTCCCGAATAGCTTCTCCCCGAGCTCCCTGAAGAACACTATGCGGATGTTCCCGTGGCCGTCATCCAGCACGCCCGAGACAACCAAGCTGTAATCAGGCTTCTGCTCCCCATGCTGGTCGCATGCCCATTTCCCGGTCTTGTTCTTCATCCTTGCCCCGCATGAAGGGCATATCTCGAAGAACGGGTTCTTCCTGAAAAGCTGCACGAGGCATGCCCTGGTCTCCAGGGTCTCCCCATCCTTCCCCTCGGAGAGCGGCTTCCTCCTCACGATCCCGAAGTCGCTCCTTATCCCCGCAGCCTCGGGAAGCTTCACCTCCTCCTCCACCCTCTCCATCCTTCCCTTGCCGAGCCTGAGCTCCAGGTTCCCGCGGTTATCCATCTTCACGTAGCCGCGGGTAATCTTTATGACACCCCCCTCCTTGAGGCCCATGTCCCCGAGGTTCTCTATCTCCTCGTTCCAGAGCGAGAGCCTCACCACCCCGGTCTCGTCCCCAAGCATGAGGTTCACCACGCTTCCCTTTCTGTCCTCCTTCTGGAAGTCCCTCTGCTCGGAAATCCTGATTACCCTCGCTACCAGATCCACAGAATTAAGGCCTTCCGTGAGGCTCTTCACTTTCAGCTGCTTCTTGCTCTCCCTGAGCAAGCTGATGCCGAACTCCCTCGCCACTATATAAGCCGCGCCTTCCTTAGAAACTAGACCGGACAGCTCGTCCTCCTTGTCCTCTATGAGCTGGGCGACCTTCTTCTGGGTCATCCCGGTGTGCTCGCATATCCTTTCTATTATCTCCTCAAGGGAAAACATACCAAAAACCTGCTGGCTGGAGGAAGGCGCACAAACTTGAAGGTGTCTTCGGACACCTTCGGACTGGAGTCGACTTCCAGATATTCTTTCCTTTGAAACTTTATAAATACAAAGCGCAAAAACAATCAGTCACTATGCTGCCGTTCAACAGCCTCACACCCAAGCAGAGAAGGATGCTGTTATATGGTTAACCGATTGTTTGGAGGATTCTTATGATAATACCTATAAGATGCATGACATGCGGGAAGCCCGTGGGACATTTGTATGAGGCCTACCAGAAAGAGGTGAAGAAAGGCCGAAACCCGCAGAAGGTACTGGACGAGCTGGGCGTGGAGAGGTACTGCTGCCGCTCTCTGTTTCTCACTCACAAGGACCTCATAAAGCAGACAGGAAGCTTCAAGAAGTAGCGCATTTAAAACTTCCCGGCAAAAAGGGAGTCATGGATTGTACATATAGTTCCCAAGGAGAAGACCCCGAAAGCGAGGAGTACAAGTTCTTCTGCGGCTCTCACAAGCTCCCGATTGACGTAGGATTTTCCAAATACTGGCTTGTGTGCAAGGACAAACAGATGGAATGCGAGCGCTTTGTGGACAGCCTGAAAAGGAAGCTTGATTCTGGGAGATTGAAAAAATAAAAAATAAGTGGGCGCTTGCGCGCCCGATTAATCCTTACTTCTTCTCTTCGGTTTTTGGTTCGATTCTCGCGGCCTCCGCTGGCGGTGAGGCAGGCTGAAGGTCCCTCCGGCTGAGGATTGTTATGGGAGAGGCGAAGCGCTCCTTGTCCATGCCTATCAGGATTTTCACGCCCTTCCTCCTCGCGAGCGTGTTAAGCCGGAAGTCCACCTTCCCGTCAAAGACTATCGCATGCGGGTTGTCCACGGTCTTGAGGACATCCATGAGCTCGCTCACGGGGACCTTCCCCAGGACCTGGTTCTCGGAGTCGAATATGCACGCGGCCCTCGTGCCCACGAGCTCCTCTATGGTCTTCGTGAAGAGCTCCTTCTGCTCGGGCTTCATCTCCATCCTTCTTACAGGCGGCTCCCTGGGCTCGCTTCTCATGTCCATCCTCGGCTCGCCCCTAGGTTCCATCCTTTCCCTAGGCTCAGTTCTGGGATCCCTCCTGAGCGGCCTTCCCTGAGGTGAAGTGGGCTGCTCATACTGCTGGATATCCGTCTGGAATTCGGGCTTGAGCTCCCTCTTCTCGAACTCCCTCCTTTCGGG
>DATEYJ010000058.1:0-3320 GCA_035256265.1 archaeon | reverse complement strand
TCTCAGAGCCCAAGCCTGAAGCTGCCAATATCTTCTGGTCAGAAATAATCTTTGAGTGCTTCTCCAGGCTGAGCAGAATCTGCACGGCCTGCGGGACAGACATCTCTATGTCCAGCAGGCAGAGCGTATGGAGCCCCATCCTCCTGTTGTCCATTATCCCTTCGACGAAGGATGTTGGGGCAAAATTAGGCTGGATTGCCGGGATGCTCACGGTCCTCCCGAAACTGTAGAGGGAGAGGCCGCATTCAGCCACGGCCGTGAAGATGGAAGAGGAGTGGATAACCTTCACAGGGATTCCAAGCTCTTTAGCCTCTGACATAAGCGAGAGATGGGTGGTCGCGGATAAGGGATCTCCTGGGAATAATATGGCTATATCCGAGGATTTGGCTTTCCTGACAAGTTCTGAGGAGTCGTCTTCCAGGTCTGAGCGCTCGAGAACGCGGATTTTCTTGCCTACTAGCTTTTCCAGGTTCTTCAGGTTTCCGCCCCACCTGGCTGTGTAAAGCTCTGCGTAAACCTGACTAGAGCGCCGACAGGCTTCCACGCCCTTGAGGGAGATGTCCTTCTCGTCCCATATCCCGAGGCCGATGAGGTAGAGCATAGAAAGGATATTGGGTGTCTTGCTTAAATCTGCAGAAAACGCCTAATTATGTTCCCTGAGCCTGTCTCTCCTTCGTTCCTCCTGGAGAAGGAGGTTCCTCAGCCACTCGAGCCTCTTCGTCTCAGGGTCCATGGAAATCACATAATCACCTAGAACGCGCCTTTCGGGCAGTAAAGGAGCTATGAATGGGAGGTTTATAAGCTTTTTTTCCAGGTTGGTTCGCGCCTGTCGAACCGGCCAATTTAAGGCCGGAGAGTAATTACAGGACATGTCTGATTGCGAACAGATTCTGAAGAGGCTCCGAAGCATGTCCAACCCCAGGAACGTGGAGGGCATGGCCCGCTTCGGGATAAATCCCAAGGACACATTAGGTGTGTCAATGCCCGAGCTCAGGAGGCTCGGGAAGCAGATAGGAAAGGACCATGCGCTCGCTCTCAGACTCTGGGGCTCCGGGATACACGAGGCGCGGATCCTGGCCGCGCTTGTGGACGAGCCCGCGAAGGTGACGGAGGCCCAAGCTGAGAAGTGGGTCAGGCAGTTCGACTCCTGGGACGTGTGCGACCAGGTCTGCATGAACCTATTCGACAGGACACCGTTCGCTCACGCTAAAGCGATTGAGTGGGCCTCGCGCACGCGCGAGTTCGAGAGGAGGGCAGGCTTCAGCCTCATGGCCGTCCTGGCCGTGCATGACAAGGAATCCGGGGATGGCGCGTTCCTGAAGTTCCTGCCTGCAATAAAGAGAGCCTCCGTGGACGAGAGAAACTTCGTGAAGAAGGCCGTGAACTGGGCGCTCAGGCAGATAGGGAAGCGCAATCTTTCCCTTAACAAGGCTGCCATAAAGGCGGCAGAAGAAATTCAGAAGATGGATTCCAAATCAGCCAGGTGGATTGCGAAGGATGCGCTCAGGGAGCTCAGGAGCGGGGCCGTGAGGAAAAGGCTTAAATAAGCGGATAAAAAAGTCTAAGCATGGAAAGTAAAATCTCCATTCTGGGGTTCGCAGGTAGCCTCAGGAAAGGCTCCTTCAACAAGGCCATCCTGAAGGAGGCGCTCAGCCACGTCCCGAAGGGCGCGAGCCTGGAGATATTCGACCTGGAGGGGATTCCCCCGTTCAACCAGGATTTCGAGAGCCAGCCCCCGCAGAGAGTGAAGGAGTTCAAGCAGAAGATCCGCTCCGCGGACGCCATCCTTATCGCCACCCCTGAATACAATTACTCCATCCCCGGGGTGCTCAAGAACGCGATAGACTGGGCCTCAAGGCCCTACGGGGACAACGCCTTCGAGGGCAAGCCCGTGGCTATAATGAGTGCAGCCGGAGGCATGCTTGGAGGCTCCAGGGCGCAATACCATCTCCGGCAGACCTTCGTCTTCCTGGACATGCACCCACTGAACAGGCCGGAAGTGATAGTGTCCGCTGTCCACGAGAAGGTGGACAAGGACGGGAAGGTCACGGATGCGCATACCAAAGAGAAGATTGGCGAGCTTGTGGAGGCGCTTGTGAAGTGGACTTTAAAGCTGAAAGGGAAATAATATTTACATGAAAATAAACGCCAAGTGGCATCTCAAGAACCCCATGCCTAAGAATCCTTCCTTCGAGCAGAGGGTGAAGTGGCATAAAGAGCATGCAAAGGAGTGCGCGTGCAGGCCCATCCCGGAGAAGCTGAAAGAGGAGATGAGAAAAAAGGGAATCAGGGCTTGACTTTTTCATATCCCTCAAAGTGAACGGCCCCCTTTGGGTCCAGCCTTTTCTCGACCTTGTATTTGCCTTTTGTGTACGGTTTCCCGTTGATAAGCAGGTGCGTGACCTCGAGAATAAGGACGCTCGCCAGGGGCCTTGATAGCTGCTGGTTGCCAGTAGTTTCTCTGAGAGGCAATTCCCCTTCTATCCAGTAGTTCCTCTGGCCCTCCTTCAGGAACTCGTAAACCTTCCCTTCCTGGAGATTCTCGGGAATGCATTCCTCTTTCTTCCTGCTCCCGTTCCTGAACTCCGAGATATTCCTCAATGCCAGGTCAGGGTTGAACTCGACCTTTATTCCCATAAAATTCACCATTAATCCATTTTGTGCCTGTAACCTCAGCCATTTCTTTTTTGAGAGCTACCAAGTCCTCAGAATCCAGCTTGCGGATGTCATCCTTCCCCACTATGCGGCAGAAGCCCGCAATCTCCTCCGTGCACACCTTCAGCCAGTTGCTCAGCCTTTCCACGCCTTTCTGGACATCCAGCTGCTTCACAAGGACGGGATTGTGCGTGGTCACTCCCGTGGGGCAGAGCCCTGTGTGGCATATCCTGTACTGCTCGCAGTTTATCGCTATGAGGGCTGCCGTGCCTGTGTACACAGCGTCTGCGCCGAGAGCGAGACATTTTGCAAAATCTGCGGACGTGCGGAGGTTCCCTCCCGCTATCAGGGTGATCTTCTTGCGGAGCCCGGATTTTTGGAGGAACCTGTGAGCCCGCGGGAGGGCCGCGAAAATGGGTATGCCCACATTCTCCCGCACAAGGAAGTCGGTCGCCCCTGTCCCTCCCCCGAAACCATCCAGCGCTATGAAGTCCACGCCTGCCTGCGCGAGAACGTCCACGTCCTTCTCCACGTTCCCGCAGCCTATCTTGGCGCCTATGGGAATGCCTCCTGTCAAGTTGCGTAAGTATGAGACCTTATCTGCAATCTGTTTTGGCGTGGCCATGTCCTTGTGGCGGGCTGGCGAGTATGCAGGCTCTCCCTCC